>NZ_JBLZWV010000023.1:0-17987 GCF_056098905.1 Pseudomonas sp. TSO6
GCGATAGGGCCGGTGCAGCCAACCAGTACACAGACAGGCTGATGGCCTGCACCATACCTGTGGGAGCTGGCTTGCCGGCGATAGGGCCGGTGCAGCCAACCAGTACACAGACAGGCTGCTGGCCTGCGCCTTACCTGTGGGAGCTGGCTTGCCGGCGATAGGGCCGGTGCAGCCAACCAGTACACAGACAGGCTGATGGCCTGCACCATACCTGTGGGAGCTGGCTTGCCGGCGATAGGGCCGGTGCAGCCAACCAGTACACAGACAGGCTGATGGCCTGCACCATACCTGTGGGAGCTGGCTTGCCGGCGATAGGGCCGGTGCAGCCAACCAGTACACAGACAGGCTGATGGCCTGCACCATACCTGTGGGAGCTGGCTTGCCGGCGATAGGGCCGGTGCAGCCAACCAGTACACAGACAGGCTGATGGCCTGCGCCTTACCTGTGGGAGCTGGCTTGCCGGCGATAGGGCCGATACAGGCAACCAATACACAGTCGGACAGGCGCGGTCACCCCAGGTTCACTCCTCCTCGTGCTGCAACACCATCAGCAGCATCGACCGGCCTTTGACCTCGAACGTGCTGTCGAACTGCAGGTGCTGCCCCTTGCGCAACTCCGGCCGGTCGGTATCGACCAGGCAGCTCCAGTAATCACCTTCAGGTACCGTCGGCAACTTGAATGGCACAACATCATGGTGGGCATTGACGATCAGCAGCACCGTGGCCTCGGAACCCGGCCGGGCGATGCCGCTGACCTGCGCGCGGCCATCGATCAGCATGCCCAGGCAGCGCCCGTGCGGGTCCTCCCACTGTTCCACGCTCATCTCGTTGCCATCCGGTGCCAGCCAGGTCACGTCCTTGACCCCGATGGCCTCATTGTAGTCACCCACCAGGAAGCGTGAGCGGCGCAGCACCGGGTAGGCCAGGCGCAGGCGGGTCAGGCGTTTGACGAAGGCCAGCAGCTCTTTGCCCTCCTGGTCGAGGTCCCAGTTCACCCAGCCGATTTCGCTGTCCTGGCAGTAGGCGTTGTTGTTGCCATGCTGGGTGCGGCTGAACTCGTCGCCGGCGACGATCATCGGCGTGCCCTGGGCCAGCAGCAGGGTGGCAAAGTAGTTGCGCATCTGGCGCATGCGCAGCGCGTTGATGTCCGGGTCGTCGGTCGGCCCCTCGGCACCGCAGTTCCACGACAGGTTGTTGTCGGTGCCGTCCTGGTTGTTCTCGTCGTTGTCTTCGTTGTGCTTGTGGTTGTACGACACCAGGTCGCGCAGGGTGAAGCCATCGTGGGCGGTGATGAAGTTGACCGAAGAATACGGCCGGCGCCCGCGGTTGTTGAACATGTCGCCCGAGGCGGTCAGGCGTGCGGCGAAGTCAGCCAGCTGGCCTTCGTCGCCTTTCCAGAAGGCGCGTGTGGTATCGCGGAAGCGGTCGTTCCACTCGGCCCAGCCTGGGGCAAAGTTGCCCACCTGGTAGCCACCGGGGCCGCAGTCCCAAGGTTCGGCAATCAGCTTGACCTGGCTCAGCATCGGGTCTTGGCGGCAGGCGACGAGAAAGCCGTGGCGCTCGCTGTAGCCGTCGTGGTAGCGGCCAAGGATGGTCGCCAGGTCGAAGCGGAAGCCGTCCACGTGCATTTCGCCGGCCCAGTAGCGCAGCGAGTCGGTGACCAGCTGCAGCACGCAGGGGTGGCTCAGGTCCAGCGTGTTGCCGGTGCCGGAATCGTTGATGTAGTAACGTTTGTCGTCCGGCATCAGGCGGTAGTACGAGGCGTTGTCGATGCCGCGCATGGACAGGGTCGGGCCGCGTTCGTTGCCTTCGGCGGTGTGGTTGTAGACCACGTCGAGGATCACCTCCAGCCCGGCGTCGTGAAGGTGGGCGACCATTTCCTTGAACTCGGCAATCTTGCCGCTGGCCAGGTAGCGCGGGTGCGGGGCGAAAAAGGCGATGCTGTTGTAGCCCCAGTAGTTGTTCAGGCCTTTGTCCAGCAGGTGCTGGTCGTTGACGAAGGCGTGAATCGGCAGCAGCTCGATGCTGGAGACGCCCAGCTCCTTGATGTGCTTGAGCAGCTCGTCGTTGGCCAGGCCGGCAAAGGTGCCGCGCAGTTTTTCCGGCACTGCCGGGTGGCGCATGCTGATGCCGCGGGTGTGCGCTTCATAAATGATCGTGCGTTCCCAGGGGACCGACACACGCTGGTCGCGGCCCCAGGTGAAGGCCGGGTCGATCACCTTGCATTTGGGCACGAAGGGCGCGCTGTCGCGCTCATCGAACGACAGGTCGCCGTCGGGGTGGCCGATGGTGTAGCCGAACAATGCCTCTGACCACTCCAGGCTGCCGACCAGTTGCTTGGCATACGGGTCGATCAGCAGTTTGTTGGGGTTGAAGCGGTGACCGTTTTCCGGCTCGTAGGGGCCGTACACCCGGTAGCCATAGACCAGGCCGGGGTGAGCGTCGGGCAGGTAGCCGTGGTAGATCTCGTCAGTGTATTCGGGCAGTTCGATGCGCTCGAGTTCCTGTTCGCCGGTGGAGTCGAACAGGCACAGCTCGACCTTGGTGGCGTTGGCCGAGAACAAGGCGAAGTTGACCCCAAGGCCATCCCAGGTGGCGCCGAGGGGGAAGGGCATGCCTTCGCGGATGCGCGATGGTGCAACTGACCGGGTTTTCTTAGGGGTGCGGGGGCTCATGACGATCCTCAAATGGCCGTGACGTAAGGGGAATTGTGCTGTCCTGCATTGGCCCCTTCGCGGGCTTGCCCGCTCCCACAGTCAGAACACCACACATGTCAGCCCTGTGGAGATCCTGTGGGAGCGGGCAAGCCCGCGGATGGCCGGGACAGGCTTAACCGGCAGTGGGCTTTTTCACCGCCCGAGGCTTTTTCGCCGCAGCGGGTTTAACCCCCGGCAGGGCAGCCACCTTGGGCTCGGCAGGCGCCTTGGGCTCAGCGGCTGCCTTGGGCTTGGCCGGCGCCCGCTTGCGGGGCTCGGCCTTGGGGGCCAATGCCTCGGCCTCGGCCAGCTTGCGGGCCATATCCCAGTGGCGTTCTTCCTCCCCTACGGGCTTACCTTCAGATTCCCAGATCTGGTAGGCAAATTCGCGAATACGCTTCTCATCGACACTCATCATGACGCTCCTGATGCTCAAGATTGTTGTATCAACACGTTGACCGGAAACTCCGCCAGCACAGCACTCAACATCAACTCCTTGGAAGAGCTGACCGCCGCGCAGGGGAAAAGTCCCGTCGAGTTGGCAGGTGACAAGGCAAACGGCAGTACCAGCCGGGTGTCGTCCCAGTTCTGTGCCGGGATCAACGGTGTAGGGTTGCCACCGAGCAGGGTACTGGCCAGGCGTGGCGCAACGATGACGGCCCGCTCGCCGTCGCCCAGCCGGGCAAAGGCGATCACCTTGTCAGCGTGTTTACCCAGCACGGTCAGCGGCAGATAGGCGCCACGGCGGAACAGTTCGGCGTGCGCCTGGCGGCAATCCAGCACCCGGGCGATCAGGGCCTGCTTGATGCGGCCGTCGCGCCAGTGCGCCAGCAGCTCGGCTGGCGGCGTGGCGTCGTCCAGGTTGCGACGCCTCGAAGCGTAGTCCACGGGGCGGCGGTTGTCCGGGTCGACCAGGCTGAAGTCCCAGTACTCGTTGCCCTGGTACAGGTCGGGCACACCGGGTGTGGTCATGCGCAGTAGGGCCTGCACCAAGCCATTGAGGGCGCCGGGGCAGGCGAGCAGTTGCGCGGCATCTGCCACGGATTTGCGCAGTTGCTGGTTCTCGCTGTCCAGCAGCAAGCCCTCGATGTAGCGGGCACAGGCGCCTTCGTAGGCCTCGTTCGGCGCGCTCCAGCTGCTACGCAACTTGGCTTCGCGCAAGGCCTTCTGCTGCCACTGGCGGATACGCTCGGCGTACTGGCGCAGGGCGTTGTCGTCGTGCAGGTCGAGGCCCAGCGGCCAACTGCCAAGCAGGGTTTGCAGCAGCATCAGCTCGTCGCCGGGGCTGGGCGCCAGGCCATCGTCCAGCTGTGCGCGCAGCGGCGCTGCCAGTTCACGCCAATGCTCCACCCGGCTGGCCAGCCATGGGCCGCGTTCACTGAGCACGGCCAGGCGCGCGCGGGTGTCTTCCCCGCGCTTGTGGTCATGGGTGGCAGTGGCGAGCAGGTTGTCGGGGAAGTCGCGCAGGCGCCGCTGGGCTTCGTTATGGAAGTGCATGGGAGGCGCGCTGAAGTGCTCGGCCTCGAAGCCCACGTCGTTGCGCGACAGCAGCCGGGCGCTGCGGTAGAAGGTGGTGTCTTCCACGGCTTTGGCGGCGCTGGGCGCGGTCAGTTGCTGGAAGCGCACGCAGGCGTGGCGCAGTTGCTTGCGGGCGCGACCCGGTGGCAACTGCCGCCAGGCTTGCCCGCCCAGCCATTGTTCAAGGTGGTCCAGTAACGGCCAATCGGCTTCTCCGAGGTCGTGCCGGGCGTTGGCCAGGGCCTGCTGGAAAAACCCTTCGTCTTCAGCGGGGCGCCCGCAGGCGTTGAAGTAGGTGCGGTACACCGGGTAATGCGCCACCAGTGCCTGCAACGCACGGCGGATCGCGCCCAGGGTAAGGTCGCGGGTCATCAGGTCGTTGCGCGCAACCTGCAGCAGCGCCTGGGCCACCGATTCGCAGTCACCGGCGAGGCTGGCATTGAGCACAAGGTAACGCGCCTGACGCACTTCTTCAGGGAAGGCCGGCCGTTCGGTGACGTTCGCCCAAAGCTCGGTCAGCGGCGTTTCGCCGGCTGGGTCATGCTGCAGCAGCGAGACCTGGTTCATGAATTCGTAGCCGGTAGTGCCGTCGGTGAGCCAGTCGCGGTGCAGGTGCTCGCCGGCGCCGAGGATTTTTTCCACATAGATCGGGAAGTGCTCCAGGGCCGCCTGCAAAGGCCGCTGCGCCAACAGGCCATCGACCCGACGGCGCAGCTTGCGGCAGTAGCCGCGCGGGTCGGCCAGGCCGTCGATATGGTCGATGCGCAGGCCGTCCACCAGGCCGCGTCCGATCAGCTCGAACAGCTTTGCGTGGGTGGCCTCGAACACCACGGCGCGCTCCACCCTCAGGCCACCCAGCTCGTTGATGTCGAAGAAGCGCCGCCAGTTGATGTCGTCGGCAGCGGTTCGCCAACTGGCCAGGCGGTAGGTCTGGCGCTCCAGCAGCAGGTGCAGGCGCTTGAGGCCATTTTCGGCGCGGCTGTCGAATGCCACCAGCGCCGATTCCAGGTCTGCACCTTCGCGCACCAGGCGTGCCAGTTCGGTGTGCAGCGGCAGGGCATCGACCAGCGGGGTGGTCGATTCGGCCAATGCCGTGAAGTGCTCGGCCAGCGTCTTGAGCGCCGGCTCCGGGCTGAGGGCGAGAATCCAGCCATAGTCCACCGGGCAAACCGGGAAGCGGTGATCGTAATGGGCAATTTGCAGCGTGCCGTGCTGCTTGTCGAATTCAAGCGGTATCTCGCCCTTCTTCAGCGCTACGCCATAGTCGCTGCCAAGGAACGGCAGCAGCAGTTGCCCGGCCAGCAGCGGGTCGCTGGAGTGCCACTGGATGTCGAAGAACTCCGCATACGGGCTACGCCGGCCCCAGGCCAGCAGGCTTTGCCACCAGGGGTTGTCGGCACCGCCCACGGCCATGTGGTTGGACACGGTGTCGAGGATCAGCCCCATGCCATGCTGGCGCAGCGCGGCGACCAGCCGCTCCAGTGCTGCCTCGCCGCCCAGTTCGGGGTTGACGCAGGTTGGGTCGACCACATCGTAGCCGTGGCGCGAGCCAGCCCGGGCCTTGAGGATGGGCGAGGCATACAGGTGGCTGATGCCCAATTGGGCGAAGTACGGCACCAGCGGTACGGCGTGATCGAGGGTGAAGTCACTGTGAAACTGCAGGCGCAGGGTCGCGGTCAGCGGCTTCATCGGTCACGCTCCCAAGCCTGTTCGCGAGCCTGGGCCAGCAGCTCCAGGCGCCGCGCGGCATCCTCGTCATCCAGCAGTTCTGTCACCGACCGGGTGAAGCGCCGCCGCCAGTTGGGGTGCCCGCTGGTGGTGCCCGGCAGGTTGGGCTGCTCGTCGCAGCCCAGCAGGTCTTCGAGCGGTATCAGCACCAAGGGCGCACGGGTATGGCCAACGAAGCGGATGGCCGCATCGATCACTGCGTCGTTGTCCTTCAGTTCACCGTAGTTGGTCTCCAGGGTACGGCGCAGGCCGTCGTGTTCTATCTGGCGGCCTTGGCGCCAGTGCAGTTCGGTGGCAGCGTCGATCAGTTGCAAGCGGTGGCTCCAGTCGATGTCGCGGTTTTCCAGCCAGCCGGCCAGCGGTGCCAGGTCGTGGGTGCCGGTGGTGGCCAGGGCGTTGTCCGGCCAGTCCAGTATCGGTTTGAACTGGCCTGGCTGGGTTTGCTCGAACGGCAGCACGCGCATGCCCAGCACGGCCTTCTCGGCCAGTGTTTCGCGCAGGCCGTCGGGCACGGTACCCAGGTCTTCACCGAGAATGATCGCCTGGTGGCGCACCGACTCCAGCGCCAGCAGGCGCAACAGGTCGTCCACCGGGTAATTGAGGTAAGCGCCTTCGCTGGGCTTGGCACCCTGCGGGATCAGCCATAACCGGCGCAGGCCCATCACATGGTCGATGCGCAAGCCACCGGCATGGGCCAGGTTGGCCCGCAGCATCTCGATGAAGGCGCGGTAGCCGTTGCGCTTGAGGCCTTCGGGCGAGAACGCACAGATGCCCCAGTCCTGCCCGGCGCGGTTGAGGATGTCGGGTGGCGCGCCTACTTTCAGGCCCGCCAGCAATTCGTCCTGGCGGCTCCAGGCCTGGCTGCCGGCACCGTCGGCACCCACCGCCAGGTCGGCGATCAGGCCCACTGCCATGCCGTTGCCGCGGGCCGCCTCCTGGGCACGTTGCAGGCCGCGCTCGGTCAGCCATTGGCAGAAGGCATGGAACTCGACCTTGGCCGGGTAGGCATTGGCAAAGGCTTCAACTTCCGGGTGGTAAGGGTCGTGCCAGGCCTTGGGCCAGTTGCGCCAGTCGGCACCCAGGCCGTGCTCCACCGCCTGGGCTTGCAGCACCTCGAAGCGGCAGTGGTGCTCCAGCGCCTGGCCGCCCGCTTCGCGGAAGCTGTCAAAATCGCTGCGCAGCGGGTGGTCACCCTGGCTGAAACCTTGGTACAGCGCTTCAAGCAGGCGCAGGCGGGCGCTGGCGGCGCGTGGCCAGTCGACCAGCGGCCGTTGCTCAAGTTCTTCCAGTTGTTGCTCCAGCCCGCAGGCTTCGATGGCCATGCGCACCTCCCGTTCGCCCAGTAGGGCGGCGGGGCTGGCGTACAGGGTGTTGAGCAACAGGCGGCTGGAGGGCGAGTAGGGGCTGTAGTGCTCCTGGTCGATGGCCGACAGTGTATGGATGGGGCTGATGGCCAAGGCATCGGCACCGCGCTCGGCAGCCGAGCGGGCCAGCTGCTCCAGCGCCAGGCAGTCGCCGTAGCCGCCATCGCCGGGGCGGCGCAGGCTGTACAGCTGCACGGCCAGGCCCCAACAGCGTGGTGGTGGCTGTTGCACCGTGTCTTCGAGGCTGTGGCAGCGGGGCGGGGCCACCGCCACGGTGAAGTGGCGGCTGTCGATTTCCACCTGGTGGTAGCCGATTGGCAGCTCACCGGGCAGGCGTGCCTGGTCGTCGAGTTTCAGGGTGAGTGAGGCGTGGTCTTCCAGCGTGCAGTGGGCGACGCTGGCGGCGCTGAAGTAACGCGCCAGCGCCAAGGGCTTGCCCAGGTCTGCGGTCAGCAGGGGCGGCAGGTGTTCGCTGTCTTCGGCGGCTTCCACCCTGCGCAGGCTGATAGCGATGGCGTCGTCGTCAGCGGCAGCGTGGCCCAGGCCTTCAAGAATGGTGCGCAGCACCTCGTCACTGACGCGCTGGGGCCGGGCATTGGCGTCGATCCAGTCGCGGCTCAACCCGACGCGGTTTGCCAAGCGGTGCAGGGCGGTTTCGCTCATGGGCGCTCCTGGTCAGGGGAAAGCAGGCTGACCACGCAGCTGTACGCGGCCATTTGGGTATCTGGGTGTCGGGTGTCGCTGCTGTCGAACAGCCGTGTGGCGGCAGCGGGCAGCTCGACCGCCTGCTCAGTTGCCGCCAGGTTCAGGTCGATGCGCAGGGTATTGCCATCGCCCAACCGCCAGCGTGCGGTCAGCGCTTTGTCGCCATGCACCTCGGCGCCCAGTGAGCGGCTGCCGGGCAGGTGCGGGATGACGTGGCGGCGTCGCAGTTCGAGCAGTTGCTGGTACAGGCCGTGCCAGCCGGCGATCACTTCCTTGTTTTGCGGGCGTGAAGATTCAAAGGTCTGTTCGGCGTTGGGGTCGGGAATGTGCTCACGCTGCTCGGGGTCAGCAAACGCAGTGAAGTGGGCGAACTCGCCACGGCGGCCTTCGCGTACGGCGTCGGCCAACTGGTCATGGAAGTCGGTAAAGAACAGGAACGGCCGGCAGCTGCCGTCGTCGTCGCCCATGAACAGCAGCGGAATCATGGGGGCCAATAGCAGCAGGCCGGTGGCCGCACGTAGGGCTGGCGGCGGGCACAGACGGGTCAGGCGTTCGCCAAGCGCGCGGTTGCCGACCTGGTCGTGGTTTTGCAAGAACAACACAAAGGCGCTGGGCTCCAGGTGCCCGCTGGGTTCACCGCGGGGCGTGCCGTGGCGGTTTGCCTGGCCCTGGAACACGAAGCCTTCAGAAAGGCAGCGGGCCAGCTGGTCGATGGGGCGCTTCTGGTAGTCGGCGTAGTAGCCTTCGGTTTCGCCGGTCAGCAGCACATGCAGGGCATTGTGGCCGTCGTCGTTCCACTGGGCGTCAAAGCCCTGTTCCAGCAGGCCGGCCTGATTGTGCTCGTTCTCCAGCACCAGCCACACATGGCGGCCCGGCTCTACGGCGGCGCGTACGCGCTGCGCCAGCTCGATCAGGAAATCGGGCTGGTCGATGGCATGTACGGCATCCAGGCGCAGGCCGTCGCAGCGGTAGTCGCACAGCCACATGAGGGCATTCTGGATGAAGTACTCGCGCACTTGCGGGCGGCGGAAATCGATGGCCGCGCCCCAGGGCGTCTGCCGGTCTTCGCGGAAGAACGGGCTGGCGTACTGGTGCAGGTAATTGCCGTCGGGGCCGAAGTGGTTGTAGACCACATCCACCAGCACCATCAGCCCTTCGCCGTGGGCCTGGTCGACCAGCGCGCACAGCTGCTCGGGGCTGCCATAGGTGTTCTGCGGTGCGTAGGGCAGTACGCCGTCGTAGCCCCAGTTGCGCTCTCCGGGGAACTGCCCCAGTGGCATCAGCTCGACGGCACTGATGCCCAGCTCGGCCAGGCGCGGCAGCTGCCTGGCAACCCCGGCGTAGCCATCAAGCAAACCGACATGCAGCTCCTGGATCACTGCTTCGTGCCAAGGGCGGCCTTGCCAAGGGTGTTGCCACTGGTAACCGGCCACATCCACAACCTGGCTCGGGCCTTTTACGCCCTCAGGCTGGTAGCGGGAGGCCGGGTCGGCCACTTGCAGCTCACCGTCGATACGGTAGTGGTACCGGTCACCGGCCTGGCACGGAGCCACACCGGTGTACCAGCCATCGTCGTCGGGCAGCAGCTCGATGGCCGGCTGTTGCTCCAGTTCTACGCTCACGCTGCGCGCATCGGGTGCCCAGAGGGCGAAGCGCGCCGACGTGGCGTCCAGTAAGTGTGCGCCATGCCTGTGCATCTTCCAGCCCCCGCTCAGTAGTGGCTCAGTTGTGCCTGCTTGACCAGGTCCTCGTAGAGGCGGGCGTAGGGTTCCACCGCCTGGCACCAATTGAATGGCTGGGTCATCGACAGGCAGCGCATGGCGTTCAGCAAATCCTTTTTACCGTATACATAGAAGGCGCGGCTGAGTGCCTGGCGGTAGCTCTCGACGGTGGACTCATTGAACAAGAAGCCCGTGACGCCGCACTCGATGGTGTCGGCCAGGCCGCCAGTGTTGCGCGCTACCGGCAGCGAGCCGAAGCGTTGCGCGTACATCTGGCTGAGGCCGCAAGGCTCGTAGCGCGATGGCATCAGCAAGAAGTCGCTGCCGGCAAACATGCGCCGGGCGTCGGTTTCGTTGAAGCCGATGCGCACCCCGATGCGGCCCGGGTGGCGCAGCGCCAGCTCGCGCATGGCCTGTTCTTCTTCCGGCTCGCCACGGCCGATGATCGCAATCTGCCCGCCTTGTTCGACGATGTAGTCGGCCACACCCAAGGTCAGGTCCAGGCCCTTCTGGTACACCAACCGTGAGACCACGGCGAACAGTGGTCCGTCAGAATCCTCCAGACCGAACAGGGCGCGTACCTCCTGAGTGTTGCGCGCCTTGCCTTCCCAGTCGTTGATGCTGAAGTTGTGCTGCAGGTGCTTGTCGGTGGCCGAGTCCCAGCTTTCATCGATGCCGTTGGGGATGCCACCAAGCAGGCCTTGCTGGGCTTTGCTGGCGAGGAAACCGTCCAGGCCGCAACCGAATTCCGGGGTGGTGATTTCCCGGGCATAGGTGGCGCTGACCGTGGTGATGTGGCTGGAATACGCCAAGCCCGCCTTGAGGAACGACAGCTTGCCGTAGAACTCCATGCCTTCCTGCTGCATGGCGTGGTCGGGAATCGCCAGCTCCGGGCTGCAACCACGGCTGTACACACCCTGGTAGGCCAGGTTGTGGATGGTGAACAGGGTCGGCGTATTCAGCCCGCGCCAGTGCATGTAGGCCGGGGCCAGGCCGGCGGGCCAGTCATGCGCGTGCACCACTTCCGGCGTCCAGTGGATCTTGCCTTCGCCCGCAGCAATTTCGGCGGCAGCCAGGCCCAGGCGGGCAAAGCGGATGTGGTTGTCGGGCCAGTCGCGGCCATTGTTGGCACCATAGGGAGTGCCATCGCGCTGGTACAGCTCGGGGCAGATCAGCACATAGATGACCAGGCCGTCGGCCATGTCCATGCGCCCGATCTTGCACGGCGGCAGGGCCGCGTGGCCGCCCAGTTCACCGACGATGTGGATCGGGTTGTCGCTCTCCATCACCTGGGGGTACCCCGGGATCAACACCCTTACATCGTGCAGGTGCGCCAGGGCACGGGGCAGGGCGGCGGACACGTCACCCAGGCCTCCGGTCTTGACCAGGTCTGCAATTTCCGAGGTGACGAACAGAATCTTGCGCATGTTCGGGTTTTGCTGGCGCTGCGCGCCGGGTGCCTTGCCTGTCGTGGCGAAATCCGGGGTAAGCGGCTCGCGGTTGTCCGGTTTGAATGAATCTACGTGAGGCTCGACAGCGGCACTGATCATACTTCTCTCCGTCCCTATGCTTGGCCGGGTGCTGGCACCCGTGAAGATATTTCGTGTTGGTTCTCTCTAATTCGAAACTGCTTAGTGCGTTCCATGCCCCAGGGTCGTGCGCGCAGGCACAGCGCAATCGGCATTCCGGCCGAAGGCGATTGAACTGGTTGGGGTGTGCGGGCTCAGGACCGGGAATAGCCCGATGCGTCTGGCCTGCTTATGTTGATGACCTGCCGGGTTTCCTGAAAGTTCGACTTTTTTGGGTCACTCTTCCACTGAGCAATTGGCGGGCCGAAAACCGAGTGTAGGAGAGAAAGTGATAAAAAGGTGACCCACTGGTCACTATTGTTATGTGCGCAATAGCCGCAAACGTTGGCGTTTGTGACCGGATGTGAAATGGCTTGGATGAAGGTGGTGCGGGGTGTTTGGAGGGTGGGCCAAAATGTGGCTTGCCACGCGTAACGCACCTTTATGGTGCGCAACAAAATTGAATGGGTGGCTTTAAAGGCGGCGAGTGGGAGCCAGGCAGCCCCCACAAGAGGAAGAAAAACTAGAGGCTTGTAGTCGTGTCGCCAGCGCGCTGTTGCGCCAGCAGCAGGTTCAACTGGGCGACCTGTTGGCGCAGTTGGTCACGTTCGTCTTTCAGTTTACGCAGCTCATCACGGCGCACGGAGACATAGAGTGTCTGGGTTGGGGTTGCAGGCATCAAGGTACCCATGAGCACACCTCGCGGTTTTGGCTGGTGACAAGTCAAAGCGTAGACGCTTCACGCGGGGCGCATTTTGAATTCTTTCGCAGGCCTTGGGAACTTTTTTGTTTATCGTGGTCTTGCCGTTCGTCGCTGAACCCTCGGGCGGCATGCTGGACTAATCTGAAAAGCTGGACTGTGTTGTCATCCATTTCGAAAGGGGAGCATCGGCTCATGCAATTGGGAATCGTCGGGCTGGGCCGCATGGGCGGCAATATCGCAAGGCGCCTGATGCGCGCCGGCCACCGCACCGTGGTGCACGACCGCAACCGTGAGGCCATTACCGGGCTGGAGGGCGAGGGCGCCCAAGGCGCGCACGACCTCGGTGCGCTGGTACAAAAGCTCAAAGCGCCGCGCGCAGTGTGGGTCATGCTGCCGGCCGGTGAGCCCACCGAGCAGACCATCGCGCAGCTAGCCGAGCTACTGGAGCCGGGCGATGCGATCATCGACGGCGGCAACACCTTCTACAAGGACGACATGCGCCGCGCCGCGGAGCTGGCAAAACGCGGCCTGCATTACCTGGACGTCGGCACCTCTGGCGGCGTGTGGGGCCTGGACCGTGGCTACTGCATGATGATCGGCGGCGAAAAGGACGTGTTCGAGCGCCTGGAACCGCTGTTCAAGGCGCTTGCGCCGGGCGTGGGGGACATCCCGCGTACCCATGGCCGCAGCGGCGAGCACCAGCGCGCCGAGCATGGCTACATTCACGCCGGCCCACCCGGTGCCGGGCACTACGTGAAAATGGTGCACAACGGCATCGAGTACGGCCTGATGCAGGCCTATGCCGAAGGCTTCGACCTGCTGCGCAGCAAAGGCGGCAACGAACTACCCGAAGACCAGCGTTTTGACTTGAACGTGGCCGAGATCGCCGAAGTGTGGCGGCGTGGCAGCGTGGTGACCTCATGGCTGCTCGACCTCACCGCCGATGCGCTGGTGGCCGACCCGCAGCTGTCGCAGTTCAGTGGCTCGGTATCCGACAGTGGCGAAGGCCGCTGGACCATCGACGCCGCCGTCGAGCAGGCGGTGCCGGTGCCTGTGCTGTCCAGCGCACTGTTCGCGCGCTTCCGCTCGCGCCAGCAGCAAGGGACGTATGGTGACAAGATCCTCTCGGCCATGCGCCTGGGCTTCGGTGGCCACGTCGAGAAGAAAGGCGAATGACTAAACAGACCATTCCAGCCGCTCCCCCTTGTACCCTGTTCCTGTTTGGCGCCAATGGCGACCTGGTCAAGCGCCTGCTGATGCCGGCGCTGTACAACCTCAGCCGCGACGGTTTGCTGGACCGCAACCTGCGCATCGTTGGCGTCGACCACAACCCGGCCAGCGCCGAGGAATTTGCAGAGCGGCTGCATGCGTTCATGCTCGAGCGGGACAAAGGCGGCGAGGGCAGCACCAAGTGCCTGGACGAAAAGCTTTGGGCACGCCTGGCCAAGCGCCTGGATTACCAGACGGGCGATTTCCTCGACCCGGCGACTTACCAGGCGCTCGCCAGGCGTATCGAGAAAACCAGCCATGGCAACGCCATTTTCTACTTGGCCACCTCGCCGCGCTTCTTCCCCGAGGTGGCGCAGCGCCTGGGCCAGGCCGGCTTGCTCGACGAGTCTGCCGGCGGCTTTCGCCGTGTAGTGGTCGAAAAGCCGTTCGGCACCGACCTGGCCAGCGCCGAGGCACTCAACACCTGCCTGCTGAAGGTAATGGGTGAGCGGCAGATCTACCGCATCGACCATTACCTGGGCAAAGAGACGGTGCAGAACATTCTGGTCAGCCGCTTCTCCAACGGCCTGTTCGAATCGTTCTGGAACAACCACTACATCGACCACGTGCAGATCACCGCTGCGGAAACGGTCGGCGTCGAAACCCGTGGTGCGTTCTACGACAGCACCGGGGCCCTGCGCGACATGGTTCCCAACCACCTGTTCCAGTTGCTGGCGATGGTGGCCATGGAGCCGCCGGCTGCGTTCGGGGCTGACGCGGTGCGCGGCGAAAAGGCCAAGGTGGTCGGTGCTATTCGCCCATGGTCGGCGAAAATGGCCCTGAAGAACTCGGTACGCGGCCAGTACAGTGCCGGCAAGCAGGGGCGCAAGCAGCTGCCCGGTTACCGGCAGGAGCCCAATGTCGCGCCTGACAGCCAGACCGAAACCTACGTGGCGCTGAAGGTGATGATCGACAACTGGCGCTGGGCCGGCGTGCCGTTCTACTTGCGCACCGGCAAGCGCATGAGCGTGCGCGACACCGAAATTGCCATTTGCTTCAAGCCCGCGCCGTATGCGCAGTTCCGCGAGTCGGAGCTGGAGCGGCCCAAGCCCAACTACCTGAAAATCCAGATTCAGCCCAACGAAGGCATGTGGTTCGACCTGCAGGCCAAACGGCCAGGGCCGGAGCTGGTGATGGAGAATGTGGAGCTGGGCTTTGCCTATAAAGACTTCTTCAAGATGACCCCGGCGACCGGCTACGAGACGCTGATTTACGACTGCCTGACCGGTGACCAGACCCTGTTCCAGCGGGCTGACAACATCGAGAACGGCTGGCGAGCGGTGCAGCCGTTTCTCGATGCCTGGGCCCAGGATGGCGAGGTGCATCAGTACCCGGCCGGTGAAGACGGGCCTGACGCTGGCAATGAATTGCTGACCCGCGACAAGCGCGAGTGGCACCGCTTGGGCTGATGCTTTTGTAAAGCCAGTGCCGGCCCTTTCGCGGCTAAAGCCGCTCCCACAGGGATACCATTTCCCTCAGGCCTGATGCGATACCTGTGGGAGCGGCTTTAGCCGCGAAAGGGCCGGCACTGGCGATCACATCAAGGAGACCTAATGCCTGCCCACATCGAAGACTACGCCCTGCTGGGCAACTGCCGCAGCGCCGCCCTGGTCAGCCGCGATGGCTCGCTCGACTGGCTCTGCCTGCCACGCTTCGACGCCCCCGCCGTGTTTGCGGCCCTGCTGGGCAACGAAGAAAACGGCCGCTGGCGCGTGGCCCCCTGCGACCCCGTCGAGCACAGCAGCCGCCAATATCTGGACGACACCCTCGTGCTGGAAACCACCTGGGTCACTGCCACCGGCCGTGCCCGGGTGCTCGACTTCATGCCGCTGGGCGACGTCAATTCGGTGGTGCGGATCGTCGAGGGTCTCAGTGGCGAAACCAATTTTGAAATGGACCTGGTCATGCGCTTCGACTACGGTCGCAGTGTGCCATGGGTGGAACGGCTCGCCCCACTGACCCTCAGCGCCGTTGCCGGCCCTGACCGGCTGATCCTGTGCAGCACCGTCCCCCCGCATGCACTCGACCACCATACCGTCGCGCGCTTTCGTGTTGGCACGGGCGAGCGTCAAATCTTCAGCCTGCGTCACCAACCCTCGCACCTGCCAGTGCAGCCCGACTGCGATATCGACCAGGCTTTTGCCCAAACCGTCGAGCAGTGGCAGGCCTTCGCCGCCCGCTGCCCGCAGGTAGGGCCATACACCGCCCTGGTGCGCCGCTCGTTGCTCACCCTCAAGGCAATGACTTACGCCCCCACGGGTGGCATCGTCGCCGCCGTCACCACCTCGCTGCCTGAGCGGGTGGGTGGGGAGCGCAACTGGGACTACCGCTTCTGCTGGCTGCGCGACGCCACCATGACCCTGCTGGCGTTCATGAACCTCGGCTACTTCGACGAGGCCCAGGCCTGGCGTGAATGGCTACTGCGCTCAGTGGCCGGCAACCCCGAGCAGATGCAGATCATGTATGGCCTGGCCGGTGAGCGCGACCTGCAGGAATACACCTTGCCGTGGCTGGCCGGATACGAGCATTCGCAACCCGTGCGGGTAGGCAATGCAGCGTCGCAACAGATGCAACTGGACATCTACGGAGAGCTGGCCGATGCCATGGCCCAGGCGATCAAGGGCGGCTTGCCCCGCCACCCGCGCAGCGCCGCCATCTCCCGCCTGATCCTGCCTTACGTCGAACGCATCTGGCGCGAGCCGGACGAAGGCATCTGGGAAGTGCGCGGCGGCCGCCAGCAGTTCGTGCACTCCAAGGTCATGGCCTGGGTTGCCTTCGACCGTGCCGCGGGGCTGGCTGACACCACTGAAGAAGGCCGCGAACGCGGGCACCATTACCGCCAGGTGGCCGACGAGATTCACCGCGAAGTCTGCGAGCACGGCCTGGACGCCAACGGCCGGTTTTTCGTCCAGGCCTATGGCTCGACCGAAATGGACGCCAGCCTGCTGCAGATCGCCCTGACCGGCTTCCTGCCGGCTGATGACCCACGCTTCTTGCGCACGCTGGAGCAGATCGAACAGCGCCTGCTGAAGAACGGCCTGCTGATGCGCTACGACAGCGACAGCTGCAGCGACGGCCTGACGCCGGGGGAGGGCACCTTCCTGGTGTGTTCGTTCTGGCTGGCAGACGTTTATGTTTTGCTGGGCCGCCAGGCTGAAGCCGAAGCGCTGTACCAGCACCTGACCGGCCTGAGCAACGACCTCGGCCTGCTGGCCGAGCAATACGACCCGGCCGGCCAGCGCATGCTCGGCAACTTCCCCCAGGCCTTCAGCCATATCGGCATCATCAACACCGCACTCAATCTTCATCGCGCACAGTGCCCGGTGCGTGATCGGGCGAGGTGCGGGTAGCGGATGAGCGGAGCAACTGCCTTGCTCAATATCTAGAATCGCGTGAGATCCCTGTGGGAGCGGGTTTACCCGCGAAGAATACAACGCGCAGCATGGCACCGGCTTCGCCGGTGTTCGCGGGTGAACCCGCTCCCACAAGGTGCGCGATAGGTCTGGTACTCCGTCAATTGTGACGCATTGCGTCACATATATTGTCTATATGAGTGTGATGTGTAGGGTCACACTAGGTGCGTACACCTAGTTCGGAGAGCTGTTCATGCCTTTGCACAATCCGCCACATCCTGGCGAAACCTTGCGCGAAGATGTTTTGCCAGCGCTTGGCCTGACGGTAAAAGCCTTCGCGTCGCACCTTGGGTTCTCCCGCGAAGCGCTTTCGCGGGTACTGCATGGCCGCGCGGCAATGTCTCCGGACCTGGCTGTACGCCTGGAGATGGCGGGTATCAGTACCGCCCGCCTTTGGTTGGCCATTCAGGCTGATTACGATATCTGGCAGGCGCGCCATCGCCATCAGCCTGTGGTTACCCGGTTGTTTCAGGCCGCCCGATATAAAAGTGTGAAACGACCGGAGTAGACTAGGCCAAACCCCTTCGGCACGGAGCATACATGGGCATTCGCGGTACTGACCGGCAAATCGACAATATCGAGTTCAGTAACGGCCGGTTGACCGGTGGTTTGGCGGTGTGGGCGGCCCAAGCCTGATGGCCAATCACAAGATCGAAATTCGCCGACGCAATATCGAGAAAATCTTGCAGGCGGCGGAAAAGGTGTTCGCCGAGAAAGGCTACGGCGCCACCTCCATGGGTGATATCGCCGAGCAGGCCGGATTGCCGCGCTCTAACCTGCATTACTACTTCAGCACCAAGGACGAGCTGTTCCGTGCGGTGCTGCAGGACCTGCTGGATGTGTGGAAGCAGGACGCACTGTGCTTCGAGAACTTCGACGACCCGCGCGTGGTGCTGACCAGCTACATCAGGGCGAAGATGGGCCATTCGCGCTCGCGGCCGCTGGGCTCGAAGATTTGGGCCGAAGAGATGCTGCACGGGGCGCCGGTGCTTGGGGTGAACCTGGATGACAGCCTGGTGCCCTGGGCGAAATTGAAGGAAGCCAAGATCCGCCGTTGGGTGGAGGAGGGGCGTATTCTGCCGGTAGAGCCGTCGGCGTTGCTGTACATGATCTGGGCGTCTACCCAGCACTATGCCGACTTTGGTTACCAGGTGCAGTTGCTCAACGGCGGCGAGATGCTGTCGGACATGGCGTTCGAGAGTGCGGTGCAAACGGTGACCAGCGTGATCTTGCGGGGGATCGGGCTGGAGCCTTGAACCGAGGTTCCAGCCTGACGCGGTCCATTGTAGGAGCGGCCTTGTGC
>NZ_JBLZWV010000024.1:0-215188 GCF_056098905.1 Pseudomonas sp. TSO6
CTCCTACACCGATCGCGTTGCTGGTCAGGCAGTGTTCTACCTCAACTGGCCTCGCGGTAGGGGTTACGCGGGTCCTGCGTCCAGTTCAGGTACGGCTTGCCGGTATCCTGCGCCTGCATCTCGATGCAGTTTTCGACCGGGCAGGTGATCTGGCACAGGTTGCAGCCCACACATTCCTCTTCGATCACGCTGTAGGCATGTGTGCCATCTGCCTTCAGGGTGCTGGCAATGGCCTGGTGCGAGGTATCCTCACAGGCGATGTGGCAGCGCCCACAGCCAATGCACGCCTCCTGATCGATGTGCGCCACCGATTTATAGTTGATGTCCAGGTACTTCCAGTCAGTGGTGTGCCCCACCGCCTGCCCGCGGAACGCTTCGACAGTGTGATGCCCATGCTGGTCCATCCAGCGCGCCAGGCCGTCCTTCATGTCCTCGACAATACGGAACCCGTGCAGCATCGCCGCCGTGCACACCTGAACGGCGCCACTGCCCAGGGCGATGAACTCCGCCGCGTCACGCCAGTTGCCGATGCCGCCAATGCCGCATATCGGCAAGCCGCGCGTTTCCGGGTCGCGGGCAATTTCCGCCACCATGTTCAGGGCAATCGGCTTCACTGCCGAGCCGCAATAACCGCCATGGGTGCTCTGGTCACCGACGATGGGGTGGGCGACCATGCGGTCCAGGTCGACGCTGGTGATGGAGTTGATGGTGTTGATCAACGACACCGCATCGGCCCCGCCGCGGTGCGCAGCGCGAGCCGACTGGCGGATGTCGGTGATGTTCGGCGTGAGCTTGACGATCACCGGCAGCGAGCAGTACGTCTTGCACCAGCGGGTGACCAGCTCCACGTATTCCGGCACCTGGCCGACTGCCGCACCCATGCCACGTTCCGGCATGCCGTGCGGGCAGCCGAAGTTCAGCTCGATGCCATCGGCACCGGTGGCTTCCACCAGCGGCAGGATGAACTTCCAAGAGTCCTCCACGCACGGCACCATCAGCGACACAATCAAGGCTCGGTCGGGCCAGTCTTTCTTCACCTGGGTGATTTCGCGCAGGTTGATTTCCAGCGAACGGTCGGTTATCAGCTCGATGTTGTTGATGCCCTGCACCAGGCGGTTGGCGCCGTAGTGCGCCGAATAGCGCGACGACACGTTGACCGCCGCCGGGTCCTCGCCCAGGGTTTTCCAGACCACGCCGCCCCAACCGGCCTCGAAGGCGCGGACCACGTTGTAGGCCTTGTCGGTTGGCGGTGCGGACGCCAGCCAGAACGGGTTGGGTGCCTTGATGCCGGCAAATACGATAGACAAGTCGGCCATTTACGCTGCCTCCACGTTGAGCATGAGTTGGGCATGGATGGCTTCGGCGGCCAGCTTGCCGTGCTGCACGGCCTGGACGGTAAGGTCCTGGCCCAGGGCGGTGCAGTCGCCGCCGGCATACACGCCCGGCAGGCTGGTCTGCAGGGTTTCGTCAACGCGAATGCGCTCACCCTCGCGGGCCAGTTGCGCGGCCACCGGGTCGACGAGGCAGGCATCGTCGAAGCGCTGGCCGATGGCCTTGAAGATTGCATCGGCGGCCAGCTCGAAGGTTTCGCCGGTGTCGCGCAGGCGGCCGTCCGCCAGTTCGGTGCGGGCAAAGCGCATGCCGCGCACCTTGCCGGCGTCGTTCAGCAGCACGGCGTCGGGGCGGGCCCAGGTGTGCAGGCGCACCTGGTTGGCCTTGGCGATGTCCTGCTCGTGGCCGGTGGCGCCCATGTCGGCGTGGCCACGGCGGTACACCAGGTTGACGTCGCGGGCCCCCAGGCGGCTCATCTGCACGGCCATGTCGATAGCGGTATTGCCAGCACCGATCACCAGGCAGCGGTCGGCCAAGGGTAGCTGGCTCAGGTCATCGGCCTGGCGCAACTCGCGGATGTATTCGGTAGCGGCGAGCACGCCAGGGGCTTCTTCATCGGGCAGGCCCAGTTGGCGTACGGCGTTCAGACCAAGGCCGAGGAACACCGCGTCGTATTGATCGCGCAGTTCGCCCAGGCTGAGGTTGCCGCCCAGGCGCTGGCCATGGCGTACTTCGATGCCGCCAATGCCCAGCAGGAACTCCACTTCACGCTGGGCGTAGTCGTCGACCAGCTTGTAGCGGGCGATGCCGTACTCGTTAAGGCCGCCGGCCTTGCCGCAGGCCTCGAACACCACCACGTCATGCCCGTGCATGGCCAGCCGGTGCGCGCAGGACAGCCCGGCAGGGCCGGCACCCACCACGGCGATACGCTTGCCGGTAGCCGGTGAGCGCTTGAACGGGTGCTCGGTGAAGTGGGCGTTGTCCAGGGCGTAGCGCTGCAACTGGCCGATCAGTACCGGTGCACATTCCTGCGCGTTGTTGCGCACGCAGGCTTGCTGGCAGAGGATTTCGGTGGGGCAGACGCGGGCGCAGCTGCCTCCCAGGATGTTGGCCGAGAGGATGCGCTCGGCGGCGCCTTGCAGGTTTTCGTCGCTGATGCGGTGGATGAAGGACGGGATGTCGATGTCGCTGGGGCACGCGTTGACGCAGGGGGCGTCGTAGCAGTACAGGCAGCGCGCGCTTTCGACGGCGGCCTGGCGGGCGGTGAGGGGTGGGGCCAGGTCGCTGAAGCGCTCGGCCAACTGGTCGGCACCGGCCCGGGGGCGCGGCAAGTGGTTCAGGGCGTCGATCACGGTTGTAGCCTCTCTCTTTATTATATTTGGCTTGAAACGGGGGGCGCTGTGCGCTCCAATCGCCGGCAAGCCAGCTCCCACAGGAATCCCACAGGCCTTGAGAGCTGAGCGGTCGAGGTGGGAGCTGGCTTGCCGGCGATGGGCTGCGCAGCAGCCCCAATGGCCTTAGCGCTGAACGGGCGTCGGGCGCTGCTGTTCGGCGCGTCGCCCCAGCACCTCGTACACCGACGGATACGCCGGCCGTTCCACATACCGCCCCGCACCGGCCTCGGCGCGCAGGTCGCCATCGGCCCAGAGCACCTTGCCCTGGCTGATGGTGTGGCTGGGGATGCCGCGCACCGTGCGGCCTTCGAAGATATTGAAGTCCACCCGCTGGTGGTGGGTCTGGGCCGAGATGGTGCGGGTGCCTTGCGGGTCCCACAGCACCAGGTCGGCGTCGGCACCCACGCGGATGGCGCCCTTGCGCGGGAACAAATTGAAGATTTTTGCCGTGTTGGTTGAGGTCAGCGCCACGAACTCATGCATCGACAGGCGCCCGCTGTTGACCCCGGCATCCCACAGCACCGCCATGCGGTCTTCGATGCCGGCAGTGCCGTTGGGGATGCGGCTGAAGTCGTCGCGGCCCATGGCTTTCTGCTCGGCGCAGAAGCAGCAGTGGTCGGTGGCCGTGGTGTGCAGGTTGCCCGATTGCAGGCCGCGCCACAGCGCTTCCTGGTGCTCACGCGGGCGGAAGGGCGGGCTCATCACGTAGCCGGCGGCAGTGGCCCAGTCCGGGTCCCGGTAGACGCTGTCGTCCAGCAGCAGGTGGCCGGGCAACACTTCGCCGTAAACCGGCTGGCCCTTGGCCCGTGCATAGGTGATTTCATCCAGCGCTTCACGGCTGGAAATGTGCACCACATACAGCGGCGTACCAATGGTTTCGGCAATGCGGATGGCGCGGCTGGCCGCTTCACCTTCCACTTGCGAAGGGCGCGAAAGCGGGTGTGCCTCTGGCCCGGTCAGGCCCTGGGCCAGCAGTTTTTTCTGCAGGTGGTACACCAGTTCGCCGTTCTCGGCATGCACGGTGGGCACCGCGCCCAGTTGCAGGCAGCGCTCGAAGCTGGCCACCAAGGTGTCGTCGGCGGCCATGATCGCATTCTTGTAGGCCATGAAGTGCTTGAAGCTGTTCACCCCATGCCTGGTAACCAGTTCGCCCATCTCCTCAGCTACCTGCTCGCTCCACCAGGTGATGGCCACATGGAAGCCGTAGTCGCTGGCGCTCTTTTGCGCCCAGCCGCGCCAGGTGTGGAAGGCCTCCAGCAGCGACTGCTGCGGGTTGGGGATGACGAAGTCGATGATCGACGTGGTGCCACCGGCCAGGCCCGCAGCGGTGCCACTGAAGAAATCCTCGCTGGCCACCGTGCCCATGAATGGCAACTGCATGTGGGTATGCGGGTCGATGCCGCCGGGCATCAGGTACTGGCCGCTGCCGTCGAGGATCTCGCAGTCGGTGGGCGGTTCGAGGTTTGGCCCGATGGCACGGATCAGGCCATCGGCACACAAGACATCGGCGGGGTAACTCTCTTCGTGGGTAACCACGGTGGCGCCACGGATCAACAGGGACATGCCGTTTTCCTCGCAGGCTGACCGGTCTGGGCCGGTTCTTGGAATTGTTTCGGGTGCAGGCCAGGCAGGGTGGTTAATCCTGTCAGTCCTGACAAGATTCGAGGCTAGATGCTGATCTGGGAATCTTCAAGAAAATTTTCCTATAAATTTTATGGTTTTTAACTATCTGATATTTAAGGATTAATTTTCAAAGACCCGCTGACTTCGGGCCTTTCAGGGGTTGTTGACTGACTTGACAAGATGGAATTCTGGTCAAGATTTCTAAGCACAAATACGCGTGTGTACTCCGGCCATCGAATTAGCCCGATGAGCAAACAACTACAAGAAAATCTGGAGAAGGGCCCATGCAACAGAGCAGATCGGAAGTGGTCGAGCAGGATGGCCTGTTCGAGCTGTCCGAGGGCAGTGATGTCCTCGACAGCCCGCGCTACAACCACGACATCGCACCGACCAAGGTGCACCAGCGCACCTGGAACAAATGGCACATCACCGCCTTGTGGGTGGGCATGTCCATCTGCGTACCCACCTACACCCTGGGCGGCGTGCTCACCGCCTACTTCGGCCTCAGTGTCGGCGAAGCGCTGCTGGCGATCCTGCTGGCCAACGTGATCGTGCTGATCCCGCTTACCCTCAACGCTTTCCCCGGCACCAAGTACGGCATCCCGTTCCCGGTGCTGCTGCGCTCGTCGTTCGGCATCCTCGGCTCCAACGTACCGTGCCTGATCCGCGCCGTGGTTGCCTGTGGCTGGTTTGGCATCCAGACCATGTTCGGCGGGCTGGCCATTCACCTGTTCCTTGGCTCGGTGTTCGATGGCTGGAAGGCCTTGGCCGGCACGGGCGAGGTGATTGGTTTCATGATTTTCTGGTGCCTGAACCTTTGGGTGGTGCTGCGCGGCGCCGAGTCGATCAAGTGGCTGGAAACGCTGTCGGCACCGCTGCTGGTGGCGGTGGGCGTCGGCCTGCTGTTCTGGGCCTTGCCACACATGTCGATGACCGAACTGCTGGCGCAACCACCCAAGCGCCCGGAAGGGGCGAGTGTGGTCGGTTACTTCTGCGCAGGGCTTACGGCCATGGTCGGCTTCTGGGCCACCTTGTCGCTGAACATTCCCGACTTCAGCCGCTACGCCCGCAGCCAGAAGGAACAGATTCTCGGGCAGATCTTCGGCCTGCCGCTGACCATGTTCCTGTTCGCTTCGCTGGGTGTGGTGCTGACCGCCGCCTCGGCGTCGCTGGTGGGTGAGACGGTGTCCGACCCGGTCAGCCTGATCGGCAGGATCCACAGCCCGTTCTGGGTAGCCCTGGCCATGGCATTGATCGTGATTGCCACACTGTCGACCAATACGGCGGCGAACATCGTGTCGCCGACCAACGACTTCCAGAACATCGCCCCACGCCTGATCGGGCGCAGCCGCGCGGTATGGCTGACCGGCTTTATCGGCCTGGTGCTGATGGGCCATGAGCTGCTGAAGAAGCTGGGCCTGATCGTCTCCGACCTGAGCCTGGAGAGCGTGTATTCCAACTGGCTGCTGGGCTATTCCAGCCTGCTCGGGCCGATTGCCGGGATCATGGTGGTGGACTACTTCCTGATCCGTCGGCAGCAGCTGGACCTGGCCGGGTTGTACCGCGACGACGTGTACCCGGCGTGGAACTGGCCCGGGTTTGCCGCCTTCGGCTTGCCGGTGGCGCTGACGGTAATGGCGATTGGCAACAGCAGTTTCAGCTGGTTCTACGACTACGGCTGGTTTACCGGCTCGCTGCTGGGCGGCGCGCTGTACTACGTATTCGCCAGCTTGGCGGTGGGCGCGGGTTCACCCGCGAAGAGGCCCGCACCGACAACAAAAAAAGCCTGAAGGAGAAACCCGTGACCCCAGTCAAAGAGATCCTCAAGACCACCGCACGGCATGTCGACAGCAACCGCCTGTGGCAATCGCTGATGGACCTGGCCCGCCTCGGTGCCACCGCCAAGGGCGGCGTCTGCCGCCTGGCCCTGACCGACCTAGACCGCCAGGCCCGCGACCTGTTCGTGCAGTGGTGCGAGGCCGCCGGTTGTACGGTCAGCATCGACGCTGTCGGCAACATTTTCGCCCGCCGCCCTGGGCGTAACCCCAAGCTGCCCCCGGTAATGACGGGCAGCCATATCGACACCCAGCCCACGGGCGGCAAGTTCGATGGCTGCTTCGGGGTGATGGCAGGGCTGGAGGTGATCCGTACGCTGAACGATTTGGGTGTGGAAACCGAAGCGCCGCTGGAAGTGGTGGTGTGGACCAACGAAGAAGGCTCGCGCTTTGCACCGTGCATGATGGGTTCAGGGGTGTTCGCCGGCAAGTTCACCCTGGAGGAAACCCTGGCCAAGCGTGATGCCCAGGGCGTCAGCGTGGGCGAAGCCTTGAACGCTATCGGCTATGCCGGCCCGCGCGCGGTGCTGGGCCACCCGGTTGGGGCCTATTTCGAGGCCCATATCGAACAGGGCCCGATCCTTGAGGACCAGGCCAAGACCATCGGCGTGGTGCTCGGAGCGCTGGGGCAGAAGTGGTTCGACCTGACCCTGCGCGGCGTTGAAGCCCACGCGGGCCCGACACCCATGCACCTGCGCAAGGACGCCCTGGTCGGCGCTGCCGCCGTGGTGGAGGCGGTCAACCGTACCGCCCTCGGCCACCAGCCCCATGCCTGTGGCACTGTGGGTTGCCTGCAGGCGTATCCAGGCTCGCGTAACGTGATCCCGGGTGAGGTGCGCATGACCTTGGACTTCCGCCACCTGGAGGGCGAGCAGCTGAACGCGATGATCGCCGAGGTGCGCGGGGTGATAGAGGCAACCTGTGCCAAGCATGGCTTGAGCCACGAACTGGTGCCTACGGCCGACTTCCCGGCATTGTACTTCGACAAAGGCTGTGTCGACGCCGTGCGCGCCTCGGCGCAGGCGCTGGGGTTGCCGCACATGGACATTGTCAGTGGCGCGGGGCATGACGCGATCTTCCTGGCCGAACTAGGGCCAGCGGGGATGATTTTCGTGCCCTGCGAAAACGGCATCAGCCACAACGAAATCGAGAACGCCACGCCCGATGACCTGGCGGCGGGCTGCGCAGTGTTGCTGCGGGCGATGCTGGAGGCGTCGGAGGCGATTGCCAGCGGGCGGTTGGCGGCATAGCCAGAGATTGATGTTGCCTGCACTGGCCCTATCGCCGGCAAGCCAGCTCCCACAGGTACAGCGCCGCCCTCAGGCCCGGTGATACCCCGGTGGGAGCTGGCTTGCCGGCGATCAGGCCGGAACAGGCAATGAAAGGCTCGCCAGAAACGCCGCGATCTGCCGCTCACCACGCAGATGCACAACCGGCACCTGCGGCCCGATTGCCTGGCGGTTCGCTTCGATACCTGGGCGATAGCCCCGGTCGAACGTCCACACAAACTTCAGGAAGGTCAGAAACGCCCGGTCCAGCCGCTCTGTGCACCCGGCCGGCAGGTCTGGCCGTGGCTTGTTCATCACACTGCGCAGGATGACCCGCTTCAGGCATGTCAGCCGTGGTGTATCCAGCCAGATGACCAGGTCGGCCCGTGGCAAGCGCAGGTCGAAGGTACGGCGGCTGTAGTTGCCCTCGCATACCCACGCTTGCCCGGTAACCGCATCGCGTACCCGGCTGCGAAAGGTCTCGGCATCCGGCTCTACCCAACCGGCCTCCCAGAACAACGTGTCGAGGTGTACCACCGACGCCCCCAGGCGGGCGCCGATCAGCCGGGCCAAGGTCGATTTGCCACTGCCGGCGTTGCCCAGAATCACGATGCGTTGCATGGCCAAGTCCTTTTGGAAAACCGGCCATGCTAATTCATCCGGCTGGCTCAAGACAGCCATCACGGCCAATGCGATAGCGCTGCAGGTCCTGCGCCAGGATCAGTTGCCCGTGGTAGTGGGCGAGGGCTTCGTCACGGACGTTGTCGATATTCGGGCTGCGCCGCGGGTCGTTCTGGTAACGGGCGCTGAAGTGCGTCAGCACCAGGTTGCGCACGCCTGCGCTTTCGGCAAAGCGCGCCACCGCCGCCGCGGTACTGTGGCCAAAGGTGACCCCGGTGCGTTCGACCACGGCCTGGGTGAACGTGGCTTCGTGCACCAGCACATCCGCGCCTTGGGCAGCGTCGGCCAGCAGCTCGGGGGTATCGTTGTCGCCGCAGACGATCACCCGCCGCGGTGGCCGGGAAGGGCGCAGGTAGTCGTTGCCGTTCAGCAACTGCTCGCCATGCTGTACCGTCAAACCCTTGGCCAGCTCGCCCCACAGCGGGCCACGCGGTATGCCTTCGGCTTCCAGGCGGGGGATGTCCAAGCGCGGTTCGGGGTTGAGTTCGGTGAACACGAACCCGACGCTCGGCACGCGGTGTGACAGCTGAACGGTGGTCACCTGCAGGGTATCGTTGCGCCATTCGACCAACTCTTCCACGGCCAGCAGGCGCAGTTCGAACGGCAGGAAGGTGTCGCTGGCTACCAGGCCCTGGCGTACCCAGTCATGCAGCGCAGCCGGCAGGATCAGCTCTAGCGGTTGGGTACGCCCGCTCATGCCGGCACTGGCCAGCAGGCCGGGCAGGCCGAAGCAATGATCGCCGTGCACGTGGGTGATGAAAATGGCGCGCAGGTCGCGGATCGACAGCGGGGTACGCAGCAGCTGATGCTGCGTGCCTTCGCCGCAATCGACCAGGTACCAGCCGCTGCCACTGGCCTCGATCACCGCCGTGGCGCTGACATTGCGTGCCTTGGTGGGCACCCCGGCGCAGGTGCCCAGGAACAGCAGGTCCATGTGCAACCTCCTTGATTCAGCCCAGCAGCGGTTTCAGGAAGCTGCGCTCATAGCTGAGGATGAAGCGTTGCTCTGTAGCTGTGGCTACTGCAGCGATGCATTCCGGGTCGGTTTCGGCCTGCCTGCGGTACTGCTCGTAGGCCGCCAGGCTGGGGAAGCTGAACAGGCAGTACGCGATGTTGTTAGCGCCTTCAGCAGGCAGGAAGTAGCCGTGATGCTGGCCGCCCATGCGCGTGACGAGGCCTATCCACTGGCGTGAATAGGCCTCGAACGCAGGCAGCTGGAAAGGGTCGACGATGTATTTGACGTGGCAGGTGATCAATGTGCTCGCTCCTTCGAGGTATGACGGGCGCACACCTTAGCCGCATTGCTGCCTGCCGTCGACGGCCTGCTAGTCTCCCTGCCGCCATATGAGCTTGCTGGTGTCATACCCTTGCTCCCGGGCGATGGTCAGCAGTTGCTCGCGCTGCTGGTCGGTGACCGCAGGCGTGCGTGAAAGCAGCCACAGGTACTCGCGGTTGGGGTGGCCGACCAACGCCACGCGGTAGTCCTTGTCGTGGTACAGCACCCAGTACTCGCCCTTGGTCAAGCCCGGTGCCAGGCGGCTGAACCAGTTGTCGAAGCGCACCCACAGCTTGTCGGTGCTGCCCGGCTGCTGGGCCTCGGCGATGCCCTTGGCTTCGTTCCACTGGCCGTCCTTTTCCTTGCAGCGGTTGGTCACGTCGATCCGGCCATCCGGGCGCAGGCCATAGTGTGCCTCGGACTGCACGCAGTTGCGCTGGAAGAACATCGGCAGCCGGCCCAGTTCATACCAGGTGCCCTGGTAGCGTTGCAGGTCCACCTGCTGGGTGTGCGGTGGTGCCGGTTGATCGTTGCCGGCGCAGCCGAGCAGCGCCAGGGTCATGCAGGAAAGCAGCAGCGTAGTGCGCAGCGCCATGGTTGACCTCCTTGGAGCGGATAGGGGCTTCCTGTGTTTCGATGCCTGCGCGGGGCAAAAGTTGTATGGGCGTGGGGCATGTCTTGAAATTGCATCAAGGCTGCGGGGTGCATGTCTCAAGAGTCATTTCGACCGTGAGATCGAGCGCCGCCCGCGCGGCGCTCGATCTCACAAGCGACATCACCATAAAGGCATGCACCTGGAGGCCTTGACGCAACCTCGCGCCGACCAGACGATCTCACAGCCAGTATGTCACCGCCCACCAACCCAGCCCACCCATCACCACGGTATAGGGCAAGGCCATCCACACCATACGCCCGTACGACAGCCGGATCAGCGGCGCAATTGCCGAGGTCAGCAGGAACAGGAACGCTGCCTGCCCGTTTGGCGTTGCCACGCTGGGCAGGTTGGTGCCGGTGTTGATCGCCACCGCCAGCGTTTCGAAATGCTCGCGGCTCATGCCGCCATTGAGAAAAGCCTGCTTCACCTCGGTGATATAGATGGTGGCGACAAACACGTTGTCACTGATCGCCGACAGCAAACCGTTGGCCAGGTACAGCATGCCCGGTTGCTGCTCGGCCGGCAGCGTCAGCACCCAGCTGATCAATGGGCTGAACAGCTGCTGCTGATGGATAACCGCGACCACGGCGAAAAACACCACCAGCAACGAGGTGAACGGCATGGCGTCCTGAAAGGCGCGGCCCAGCCGGTGTTCGTCGGTAATACCGGTAAACGCCGTGATCAGCACGATCACCATCAGGCCGATCAGGCCAACCTCGGCCACATGCAGCCCCAGGCAGACGATCAATATCAGCGCCGCAAACCCTTGCACCCATAGCGCGATGCGCTGGGCCTGGGTACGTGCGGCATCGTCTTCGGCCGCATAGGCGGCCAGCACCTGGCGCACCGGCTCGGGCATCAAGGTGCCGTAGCCGAACAGGCGCAGTTTTTCCAGCAGCACACAGGTCAGCAGGCCGGCACCCAGCACTGGCAGCGACACAGGTGCCACCTTGAAGAAGAAGTCGGCGAAGTGCCAACCCATCTCGTGGCCGATCAGCAGGTTCTGTGGCTCGCCCACCAAGGTGCACACGCCACCCAGGGCGGTACCCACTGCGCCGTGCATCAGCAGGCTACGCAGGAAGTCGCGGAACTGGTCGAGGTCTTCGCGGTGCAGGTGGGCGATCTGCTGGTCGCTGTCCACCGCGCTTTCCTCGCGCGGGTTGGCGCCGGACGCGACGCGGTGGTACACGGCGTAGAAGCCGACCGCAGCGCTGATGATCACCGCCGTCACGGTCAGCGCATCGAGAAACGCCGACAGAAACGCCGACAGCACACAGAACAGCAACGCCAGAACGGCCTTCGAGCGCACCCCGAGCAAAATGCGCGAAAACAGGAACAGCAGCAGCTCCTTCATGAAATGGATACCGGCGACCATGAACATCAGCAGCAGGATCACCGGGAAGTTGTGTTGCAGTTCCTCGTACAGCGCCTGCGGCGTGGTCATCTGCAACAGCAAGGCTTCGATCAGCAGCAGGCCGCCAGGCATCAGCGGGTAGCACTTCAGCGCCATGCCCAGGGTGAAGATGAATTCGAGCACCAGCGCCCAGCCTGCTGCAACCGGGCCAACGGTAACCAGCAGCAGCGGGTTGAGCACCAGGAACAGGCAGATGACCGCCTTGTACCAAAGCGGCGACTGGCCCAGAAAACCATGGGCGAGGGCGCCGGTCAGGGAGCGTGACATGAATATGTATCCTTATGATTCGGCGATGGCGCACGGTGCCGGATTGGCGCTTCTTAGGCAAGGCGTGCAGTCCCGTTTTTGGCACAAGTACGGCCCTCGGGCTGGGTTACCATCCACGCCATGAATCCTTCACCCGCAGGAGTGCCGCCCGTGACCGAGTACAGTGCGTTCAAGGTTGAACTGACCGACAACATCGCCCACGTTCAGATCAACCGCCCGGAAAAGGTCAACGCGATGAACGCGGCCTTCTGGGAAGAGATCATCGCTATCTTCCAGTGGATCGACGACACCGATGCCGTGCGGGCGGTTGTGATCAGTGGCGCCGGCAAGCATTTTTCCGCAGGCATCGACCTGATGATGCTGGCCTCGCTGGCTGGGCAAATGGGCAAGGACGTGGGGCGCAATGCGCGCTTTCTGCGTAGCACCATCCAGCGGCTGCAGGCCTCGTTCACCGCCGTGGACAAATGCCGCAAACCCGTGTTGGCGGCCGTGCAGGGCTACTGCATCGGCGGCGCCATCGACCTCATCTCGGCGTGCGACATGCGTTACTGCAGCAGCGACGCGCAGTTCTCGATCAAGGAAATCGACATGGGCATGGCCGCCGACGTCGGCACACTGCAACGTTTGCCACGTATCATTGGCGACGGCATCATGCGTGAGCTGGCCTTCACCGGGCGCAACGTTGCGGCCGACGAGGCCCTGCGCATCGGCCTGGTCAACCGGGTCTATGATGATCAGGCCGCACTGTTGGACGGTGTCTTTGCCATCGCCCGCGAGATTGCTGCAAAATCACCGATCGCCGTGGCCGGCACCAAGGAAATGCTCAGCTACATGCGCGACCATCGCATCGACGATGGCCTGGACTACATCGCCACCTGGAACGCCGCGATGCTGCAGTCCGAAGACCTGCGCGTGGCCGTGGCGGCGCACATGAGCAAACAGAAACCGACGTTCGCCGACTGATCGGGCCGGGGGACGCGCAGTCAAGGAACCCCCGATATGTCAGCACGCTGGACTACTGCAGTACTCGACCCGCAGATCACCGGGGGCGTGGCCGTGGCCCGCAGCCCGGAAGGGTTTCTGGTGGACGACAACGGCGCGCTGTTCCCCCGCGACTGGCTCAAGCGCCAGGACCTCGATGTGCTGTGCGAGCACGGCATCGGCCACTTTGATGGCCAGCCGGTATTCTTGCTGGAACTGCGCAGCGCAACCAATGTGCCCGGCTGCAGCTGGCGTGGGCTGCGTGCGTTCATGCTCGAAGGTGACTTCGACATCTACACAGTACTGGGTTATGCCGCGCAGATCGGCACCTGGGCCCGCGAGCACCGGTTCTGCGGTAGCTGTGGCCAGGCGATGACGCAAATTCGCTGGGAGCGGGCGATGTACTGCCAGCCGTGCGACCTGCGCAGCTACCCGCGTATTTCGCCGAGCATGATCGTGCTGGTGACCCGTGGCGATGAAATCTTGCTGGCGCGCTCGCCGCGCTTCGTCACCGGGGTGTACAGCACCCTGGCGGGTTTTGCCGAACCGGGTGAGTCGGCCGAGGACTGCCTGGTGCGCGAAGTGCGTGAAGAAGTGGCGGTAGAGGTGCAGAACATACAATACGTCGGTAGCCAGTGCTGGCCGTTCCCGCATTCGATGATGCTGGGCTTCCACGCCGAATATGCCGGCGGCGAGATAGTCATGCAGCCGGACGAGATCGAGGATGCCCAGTGGTTCAGCGTCCACGACCTGCCACCGTTGCCAGCCGGGCGGTCCATTGCCCGGTATCTGATCGACCTGTACGTTGCGCGCCGTTTAGGCCTGCCCGAACCAGTGCTGCCACGCTAGGCGCACGGTCAACGCCAGCACCACGGTGATGAACACCGGGCGGATGAATTTGCTGCCGCCACTGATCGCCGTGCGTGCGCCAAAAAAGGCACCGACCATGACCGACAGGCCCATGCACAGGCCGACGACGTAATCCACCTGCCCGGAAATGATGAACACCGTCAGCGCCGCGATGTTGCTGACAAAGTTCATGCTGCGCGCCACGCCGCTGGCGCGGACCAGGTCGATGGGGTACAGCAGCAGGGTGCTGACCGTCCAGAACGCCCCGGTGCCCGGGCCGGCCACGCCATCGTAGAAGCCCAGGGTGAAGCCTTGCGGCACTTGCCACTTCTTCTTGATCGGCGCATCGGCATCCAGCGGCGCCTTGGGTGTGCCGCCGAACAGCAGGTAGATACCACAGGCGAAGACGATCACCGGCAGCATCTTGTTCAGCCATTCGGCTGGCATGTAGTGGGCGATGACCGCACCTAGCAACGCCCCGGTCAGGGTAGCGAACAACGCTGGGCGCCACTGCGCCGGGTGGAACAGTTTGCGCTTGTAGTAGGTGAAACCTGCGGTGGCCGAACCGAAGGTGGAACTGAGCTTGTTGGTGCCCAGGACCAGGTGCGGTGGCATGCCGGCGGTGAGCAGGGCCGGGGTGGTGAGCAGGCCCCCGCCACCGGCGATGGCATCGATGAAACCGGCGACGAAGGCGACTAACGCCAGGATCAGCAGGGTTAAGGGTTCTACGGTGAGTTCGAAGGGCATGGGGGTCTTGGCAGGCAGGGAGGCAGGTGCGGCAAAGGGCCGCGCTAGAAGGGAGACATGGTAATCCTGGGAGGGGTGTGTTGCCAGTGCCGGCCTCTTCGCGGGTAAACCCGCTCCCACAGGTTCAGCGTAGAACCTGAGGGCAGCGCTGTACCTGTGGGAGCGGGTTTACCCGCGAAAGGGCCGTTACAGGTGATCACATCAGCTACGGATAAATGCCAGCAAATCCGCATTGATCACATCGGCATGGGTAGTCGGCATGCCATGCGGGTAGCCTTTGTAGGTTTTCAGCGTCCCATTGGGCAGCAGCTTCGCCGACAGCGCGCCGGAGTTTTCATACGGCACGATCTGGTCATCGTCCCCATGCATCACCAGTACCGGCTGGTTTATGCCCTTGAGGTCCTCTGTGAAATCGGTCTGGGAAAACGCCACGATGCCGTCGTAATGGGCCTTGGCGCTGCCGATCATGCCCTGGCGCCACCAGTTGGCGATGATACCTTCGCGGGCTTCGGCACCGGGGCGGTTGTAGCCGTAGAACGGCCCGGCCGGTACATCCCGGTAAAACTGCGCCCGGTTGCTGGCGACCTGGGCCTGGAAATCGTCGAACACAGACTTGGGCAGGCCGCCAGGGTTGTCGGGCGTTTGCACCATCAGTGGCGGCACGGCGGCGATCAGCACGGCTTTGGCCACCTTGTCTTGAGGGTAACGGGCCATGTAGCGCACCACCTCGCCACCACCGGTGGAGTGGCCGACATGCACGGCGCCCTGGGTGCCCAGGTGGGCAACCACGGCTGCCACATCATCGGCGTAGTGGTCCATGTCGTGGCCATCCCATACCTGACTGGAGCGGCCATGACCTCGGCGGTCGTGGGCTACCACGCGGTAGCCATGGGCGAGAAAGAACAGCATCTGGGCATCCCAGTCATCTGCGCTCAGCGGCCAGCCATGGTGGAAGTGAATGACTGGGGCGTCGCGTGGGCCCCAGTCCTTATAGAAAATCTGCACGCCGTCCTTCGTGGTTACATGGCTCATGATCGTGTCTCCTGTCTGCAGGAACCGAAGGGAGCTATTGAGAATAGGAGAGATTCAGGCGCTGCAAGCGCCGGTCGTCTTCAGACAGTGTCGCGCAGTCTGTACCAGGCCTTGGCGGCGGCTTCCAGCGGTGCTGCGAGCAGATCCCCGCCGGGGAAGCGTCCGTTGTCGATGCCTTGGTACAGCGCCAACAGGTCGTCGTCACCGAGGATGGCATCGCTGACGGCTCGCGCTGCGGTCAGGGTTGGCAGTACGCCGTGGCCGGAGAACCCCTGCAGCCAATAGCGCTGGCCATCGCGGCCGACGTCCGGGGTACGCCGCAGGCTGCAATCGATATGGCCGCCCCAGGCATAGTCGATCGCCACGCCGGCCAGTTGCGGGAACACCCGCTCCAGGTAAGGGCGCGTGGCGCTTGCGACGTCCTTGGGAATGCCGCCCAGGTAGGTACAGCCGCCACCGAACAGCAGGCGGTGATCCGGGGTGAGGCGGAAGTAGTCCGGCACGAACTGGTTGTCGATCACGCAACTGTTACGCGGCAGCAGCGACTGGGCGAAGTCGGCGTCCAGTGGCGCTGTTGCCACCTGATAGGAGCCGACCGGCAACAGGCGGCGCGACAGACCACGGTCGAGGCGGTCGATGTAGGCGTTACAGGCCAGCACCAACACCTGGCAGCGCACTTCGCCATTTTCGGTACGGGCGGTATAGCCGTTGCCGGCTTGCTGATAGCTGAGTACCTGGCTCTGTTCATAGATATGCCCGCCACTGGCTTCGATGGTGCTGGCCAGGCCTTGGGCCAGCTTCAGCGGGTTGAGGTGGGCGCCTTTGGCGTCATACAGCGCAGCCTGATAGCGCGGGCTGTCGATCCATTGTGGCAGCTCGTCGCGGCCGATCAGGCGCAGGGCGTCGTAGCCCCATTTGTGTTCGGCGTCGTGCAGGGCTTCTTCGAGCATTTTCACCCGGCGCGGCAATACCGCAGTCCACAGGCTGCCCTGCCGGTAGTCGATATCGAAGCCGTGGCGTTGTGGCAGTTCGCGCATCTCGTCGGCGGCCCAGCACATGCTGGCCCACAGGTGCCGGGTGCGTTCCACGCCCAAGGCCTTTTCCAGTGGCGGCATGTCGCATGACCAGCCCAACAGTGCCTGGCCACCGTTGCGCCCGGAAGCAGCCCAGGCCACACGGCTGGCCTCCAGCAGTGTTACGCGTTTGCCTGCCTGGGTCAGGCGCAGGGCGGTATGCAGGCCGCTGAAACCGGCGCCGATGATCAGCACGTCGGTGTCGTGGGTGCCTTGCAGGGTAGGGCGCAGCGGGATGTTGGCGGGGTAGGTCTGGGCGTAGTAGCTGGCGACGTGCTGGGCGGATTGTTTGAACATGCAGAAGCCTCGTGAAAATTATTGTGATTATTTTCATGAAAACTTAGCAGGTTAATTTCATGGCGCCAATGTGTCGGGCTGCTTTGTAGGGTTTCCCTGATGTTCATGAGCTGCCTGGGCTGGCCCTATCGCCGGCAAGCCAGCTCCCACAAGTACCCCAACGGCTTCAGCAGCTGTGCAAGACTTGGGTTCCTACAAGTCTCCAGCTGGCATCAGCACCTCTGCAGGACTTGGGCTCCTACAAGTACCCAGCTGGTATCAGCACCTGTGCAAGACTTAGGCTCTCAAGACATGCACTGGCTTCAGTCCTTATACAAGACTTGTGGGAGCTGGCTTGCCGGCGATAGGGCCTGTAATGCCAGTGCAGAAGCTTCAGGTTGTTGCTTTTTTTCGGGGCTGACGCGGCTTGCTTGCTGCTGACTTGCTTCCGGCTGCTTTGCTTTTCCCACCTCCACCGCGACGCTTCTTCTTCCAGGGCGGCGCTGCACCGGCTGCCGGCCCGCTGATGGTCATGCGCATGCCGCTGCAACGCTCGACCAGCTTGCCCATCCACGCCGACTGCCGGGCGACGAACTCTTCCAGGCTCATCTCGCCGCTTTGCACCATGTCCAGCGCCTGCTCCCAGATCGCCGTGGTGCCGGGGTCGGCGATGGCGCGGGGGACGGCATCGATCAGGCTGAAGGCCGCAGGCGTGGCCGCCAGCGCTTTGCCGTTTTTTACGAGATAGCCGCGGTCGAGCAGGCCCTGGATGATGCTGGCGCGGGTGGCCTCGGTGCCGATGCCGGTGGTTTCTTTCAGCTTCTGCTTCAGGCGCGGATCGTCCACCAGCTTGGCCACGTTTTTCATTGCCTTGATCAGGTCGCCTTCAGTGAACGGCTTGGGCGGCTGGGTCCACAGGTCTTTCAGTTGCAGGCCTTGCACGGTGCAGTTCTGGCCTTCGCTCAGCGCTGGCAGCACCTGGGCCGGTGGTGCTTCGCGGCCCTTGGCCGGGGTCAGCGCTTCGGGCAGCGCGCGGCGCCAGCCCGGCTCGACGATTTGCTTGCCCACCGCGCGCAGGGCATGGCCGGCGCAGTCGAAGTCGGCCTGGGTGCGATCATATTCGTGGTTGGGCAGGAACTGCGCCAGGTAGCGGGCGCGGATCAGGGTGTACACCGCCTTGTGCTTGGCCGGCAGGCGCGACGGGTCGCTGGCGGCGGCAGTAGGGATGATGCCGTGGTGGGCGCTGACCTTGGCGTCGTTCCACGCCCGCGACCGGCGCTGCGGCTCCAGGTGGGGCTGCAGCGGCGCGATGCCGGCATCGGCCCGTTGCAGGGCGGCGAGAATGGCCGGTGCTTCGGCGTGCTGGCTCAGCGGCAGGTAGCCGCAGTCGCTGCGCGGGTAGGTGATGAGCTTGTGGGTTTCGTACAGGGCCTGGGCAATGTCGAGGGTTTCCTGGGCGCCGAGGCCGAACTTTTTCGAGCACAGCTCTTGCAGGGTGCCAAGGTCGAAAAGCAAGGGCGCGGCTTCACGCACGCGCTCGGTGGTCACCTTTACGGCCCGTGCCGTGCCAGCGTTACCGATGGCGGCGGCGGCCTGTTGCGCCAAGCTCTGGTTCAGGCAGCGGCCCTGGTCGTCGCAGGCGTCCTCGGGCGCACGCCACTGGGCGTTGAAAGCTTGGCCTGCATGTTCAAGCTGTACGTCGATGGCCCAGAACGGCACCGGCACGAAGTCGGCGATGCTGCGGTCGCGGTCGACCACCAGGCGCAAGGTGGGGGTTTGCACCCGGCCCACCGGTAGCACGCCCTGGTAGCCGGATTGGCGGCCAAGCAGGGTGAACAGCCGGCTCATGTTCATGCCGATGAGCCAGTCGGCGCGAGAGCGGCCCAGTGCCGAGTGATAAAGGTTGAACGTTTCGTGGCCTGGCAGCAGGCGTGCCAGGGCCTTGCGGATGGAGGTGTCGTCGAGCGCCGACAACCAAAGGCGCTGCACCGGGCCGCGGTAGCGGCAATGCTCGACCAGCTCGCGGGCAATCATTTCGCCTTCGCGGTCGGCATCGGTGGCAATCACCAGCTCCCGCGCTTCGCCCAGCAGGCGCTTCACTGCCTTGAACTGGCTGGCGGTCTTGGGCTTTACCAGCATCTTCCACTTGTCGGGGATGATCGGCAGGTCGGCCAGGTTCCAGCGCTTGTAGCGTTCGTCGTAGCTGTCGGGTGGGGCGGTTTCCAGCAGATGGCCGATGCACCAGGTTACGCAGACGTCAGTGCCTTGCCAGCAGCCGTCGCCCTTGCGGGTGGCGCCTAGCACTTTGGCGATGTCTTTTGCCTGTGACGGTTTTTCGCAGAGGAACAGGCGCATGGCCGGGGACGCTTCATCGGAGGTGATGTGCACTAGGATGCGCAAGCGGGAGCGCGGAGGCAAGTTTTATCTGGATGGATGTACAGGTTTTTGTCAGGGGAAGTGTGTTGAGCCTGTACCGGCCCTTTCGCGGGTAAACCCGCTCCCACAGGGGCCGCACATTTTTCAGAATGTGTGGGGCGCCTGTGGGGAGGTGATGGATCAGACGCGCGAGTCGCGCACCATGTCCACGTGCGGGATGCCGGCTTCGAGGAATTCCTCGCTGACTATGCGAAAGCCGAGGCGCTCGTAGAACGGCGTGGCGTGCACCTGGGCGCTGAGCATCTGCTGCTTCAGGTCGCGGTTTTGCGCTTCGACGATCACTGCGTTCATCAGCGCGTCACCCACCTTCAGGCCGCGCCAGTCCTTGAGCACCGAGATGCGCCCGATGGTGCCGTCCGCCAGCAGGCGCGCGGTACCAATCGGGTAGTCACCTTCGATGGCCAGGAAGTGCAGGGCGTCCTGGTCCTCCGAATCAAACTCCAGCTCTGGTGGAATGTGCTGCTCGGCGACGAACACCGCTTCACGGATACGGCGGATGTCGGCGTTGTCTTTCTGCCAGTCGGCGAGGCGAACGCTGATCTTATTCATTGGCGAATCCCAGGCTCCCTTGTTTGACCAGCTGTTGTAGAAGCATAAGGCCATCTTCGTCCTGCAGCCAGTCTGCGAGGTTGTCGATGTGCAGGGCGTCTGCCGCGCACACCAGCTTCAGCAGCTCGCGCAGTTTGCCTGGCAGCGGGCAGCTGCGGCCGCTGGCGAACAGCAGCAGGTCGTCTTCGAACTCCGACCAGGCCATGCGTGCGCTTGGGTTGCGGATCAGGATGGCGCCTTGCTCGAGGGCGTCCACCAGCTCTTCCTCGCTCAGCTCTTCGCCAACGATCTGCTCGGGGTAGCGCGGCTCGGTCATGAACTGGCCGAACCAGGTCAGCAGCAGGTCCTTGTCGCCCATGTGCTTCTCGAGCAGGGCCTTGAGGCGGTCGAGGGCGTCGTGCTGGATCTGGTGCGGGTCGCTGACCGGCTGGGCGTCGGCGTCACTGTAGCGCTCTTCGTCCGGCAGGAACTGGCCGAGGAAGTCGGTGAAGTGGGTCAGCACTTCGGCGGCGCTTGGCGCGCGGAAGCCCACCGAGTAGGTCAGGCAGTCGTCCACGGCCACGCCGTAGTGAGCCATGCGTGGTGGCAGGTAGAGCATGTCGCCTGGCTCCAGGGTCCACTCTTCGCTCTGCTCGAATTCGGCAAGGATGCGCAGGTCGGCGTGCTCCAGCAGCGGGCTGTCGCTGCTGCACATCTGGCCGATCTTCCAGTTGCGCTCACCGTGGCCTTGCAGCAGGAACACGTCGTAGTTGTCGAAGTGCGGACCAACGCTGCCACCGGGGGCGGCGAAGCTGATCATCACATCGTCGATACGCCAGCTGGGCAGGAAGCGGAAGTTTTCCAGCAGTTCGGCCACTTCCGGGACGAACTGGTCCACCGCTTGTACCAGCAGGGTCCAGTCTTTTTCCGGCAGTTCGGCGAAGGTGTCTTCGTTGAACGGGCCGCGGCGCAGCTCCCACGGGTGGGCGCCGTGCTCGAGCACGATACGCGATTCGACTTCCTCTTCCAGGGCCAGGCCAGCCAGTTCGTCGGGGTCGATCGGGCTGATGAAGTCCGGGAAGGCCTGGCGCACCAGCAGGGGCTTCTTCTGCCAGTAGTCGCGCATGAATTCGCGGGCCGAGATGCCGCCGAGCAGCTGCAGTGGAGTATCAGGATTCATGTTCAACCTATTGAAAAAACGTAATTTTCGTCCGGGAATAAAAACGCCCGGCCAGGCCGGGCGTTGCACGCGACGGTCAGCTTAGATGCGTTTGGCCTGGGCTGCCGCGTTACCGATGTAGGTAGCGGGGGTCAGCTGCTTGAGCTCGGCCTTGGCTTCGGCTGGCATGTCGAGGCCGTCGATGAAGGTGAGCAGCGCGTCCGGGGTGATGCCCTTGCCACGGGTCAGCTCTTTGAGCTTCTCGTAGGGGTTTTCGATGTTGAAGCGGCGCATCACGGTCTGGATCGGCTCGGCCAGTACTTCCCAGCAGGCGTCCAGGTCGGCGGCGATACGGGCTTCGTTGACTTCCAGCTTACCGATGCCTTTCAGGCTGGCTTCGTAGGCAATGACGCTGTGGGCAAAGCCCACGCCCAGGTTGCGCAGCACGGTGGAGTCGGTCAGGTCGCGCTGCCAGCGCGAGATCGGCAGCTTGCTGGCCAGGTGCTGGAACAGCGCGTTGGCGATACCGAGGTTGCCTTCGGAGTTTTCGAAGTCGATCGGGTTGACCTTGTGCGGCATGGTCGACGAGCCGATTTCGCCGGCAACGGTTCTCTGCTTGAAGTAGCCCAGTGAGATGTAGCCCCACACGTCGCGGTCGAAGTCGATCAGGATGGTGTTGAAGCGGGCGATTGCGTCGAACAGCTCGGCGATGTAGTCGTGTGGCTCGATCTGGGTGGTGTACGGGTTGAACTGCAGGCCCAGCTCGTCTTCGATGAAGGCGCGGGCGTTCTCTTCCCAGTCAATCTGCGAGTAGGCCGACAGGTGGGCGTTGTAGTTGCCCACGGCGCCGTTGATCTTGCCCAGCAGCGGTACGGCAGCGACCTGGGCGATCTGGCGCTCCAGGCGGTACACGACGTTGGCCAGCTCTTTACCCAGGGTGGTCGGCGAAGCCGGCTGGCCGTGGGTGCGCGACAGCATCGGCACGTCGGCGTGGGCGTGGGCCAGGGCGCGGATGGCGTCGGCGATCTGGCGCATCAGCGGCAGCAGCACGTCGTCACGGCCGGCGCGCAGCATCAGGGCGTGGGACAGGTTGTTGATGTCCTCGCTGGTGCAGGCGAAGTGGATGAACTCGCTGACCTTGGCCAGCTCAGGCAGCTTGGCGGCCTGCTCCTTGAGGAGGTATTCGATCGCCTTGACGTCGTGGTTGGTGGTGCGCTCGATTTCCTTGACGCGCTCGGCGTGCTCAAGTTTGAAATCGGTGGCCAGGTTGTCCAGCAGCGCGTTGGCTTCGGCGGAGAACGCCGGCACTTCGCCGATCTGCGGGTGGGCGGCCAGGCGCTGCAGCCAGCGCACTTCGACCAGGGCGCGGAAACGGATCAGGCCGAATTCGCTGAAAATGGGGCGCAAGGCCTGGGTTTTGCCGGCATAACGGCCGTCTACAGGGGAAACCGCAGTGAGCGAAGAAAGCTGCATGGGGTGTTCTCGGACAGTCAGGCTTTTGGAAGGGCGCATATCATACATGAAAAATACGCCGAGGTCGGGTGGCTGACCAAAGGTCGGCCCATCTATCTGGTGCGGCATTGTGCATTACCTGTTCTGGCCCTATCGCCGGCAAGCCAGCTCCCACAGGTACTGCGCTGGCCTTGAGCACAGTGCAAATCTTGTGGGAGCTGGCTTGCCGGCGATGAGGCCGGAACTGTCAGCCCCTGTCAGGATGGGCTGCGCATCATGTCGTACAGTTCGTTCAGCAGCTTGCGCCGGCTGAACACCAGTTGCCAGCGGTGACCGCCCAGTTGGCGCCACAAGCGTGCGGCGCGGATGCCGGCCAGCAGCAGGGCGCGGATTTTCGAGGCGTTGCTGGCCTGCTGCAGGAAGCGCATGTCGCCATGCACTTGAATGCGCTGACGCAAGGTACTCAGGGTGTCCTGGTACAAGGCGCCACTGGAAGCAATGACGTTTTCATGAACAAGGCCAAAATGGTCAGCCTGGGACTGGATTTGCGGCAGGCGGTTGCCGATGGTATCAAGCAGGTCGCCACGCTTGTTCAGCTGGCGCTCCAGCCCCAGCATTGACAGGGCGTAGCGCAGTGGCTCGCGCTGCAGGCTGTTGGGGTCGCGCTCCAGTGCGCCGATCAGCGCGCGGTAGCCGTCGCGCAGGTTCAGGTCGTCACCGCCGAACACCTCGAGGGTGTCCTTGGGGTCACGTACCAACAGGCTGCCAAGCATGCAACCGATGTTGGCCTCACTGGCCTGGCCGGTGCGGGCGATACGGTCCACCAACACAGCGGCCTGAAACACACCGCCCAACGCAATCAGCTGCTCCTGCAGGTTGCTCATGCGCGCGGGCTCCACGGCTCGGCGGCTTCGATCACGCCGCCGCCCAGGCACACTTCACCGTCGTAGAACACCACCGACTGGCCTGGGGTAACGGCGCGCTGCGGCTCGTCGAACACCGCGCGGTAGCCGCTGGGCGTAAGTTCCAGGGTGCACTGCTGGTCGCTCTGGCGGTAGCGGACCTTGGCGGTGAGCTGACGCGGGCTGCTGAGGTCGATGGGGTTGACCCAGAAGATTTCCGAGGCGAGCAGGGCGCGGGAGAACAGCCAAGGGTGTTCGTTACCCTGGCCGACCACCAGCACATTGCGGGTCAGGTCCTTGTGCAGCACGTACCACGGCTCGTCACCGGCATCCTTCAGGCCGCCGATGCCCAGGCCCTGGCGCTGGCCGATGGTGTGGTACATCAGGCCATGGTGGCGGCCGATCACTTCACCTTCGATGGTTTCGATGTTGCCCGGCTGGGCTGGCAGGTACTGTTTGAGGAAGTCGCTGAAGCGGCGCTCGCCAATGAAGCAGATGCCGGTGGAGTCTTTTTTCTTGGCGGTGGCCAGGCCGTGCTTTTCGGCGATGGCGCGCACTTGCGGTTTTTCCAGCTCGCCGACCGGGAACAGGGTACGGGCGATTTCCTTGCCGCCGACGGCGTGCAGGAAGTAGCTCTGGTCCTTGTTCGGGTCCAGGCCCTTGAGCAGTTCGGTAAGCCCGTCGGTGTCACGGCGGCGCACGTAGTGGCCGGTGGCAATCAGGTCGGCACCCAGCGACAGGGCGTAGTCGAGGAACGCCTTGAACTTGATTTCGCGGTTGCAGAGGATGTCCGGGTTGGGCGTGCGGCCGGCCTTGTATTCTTCAAGGAAGTGCTCGAACACGTTGTCCCAGTACTCGGCGGCGAAGTTGGCGGTGTGCAGCTTGATGCCGATGCGGTCGCACACGGCCTGCGCGTCGGCCAGGTCTTCACGGGCGGTGCAGTATTCGGTGCCGTCGTCTTCTTCCCAGTTCTTCATGAACAGCCCTTCCACCTGGTAGCCCTGCTCGATGAGCAGAAGGGCGGAGACGGAAGAGTCCACGCCGCCGGACATGCCGACGATGACGCGGGTCTTGGCGGGGTCTTTGAGTGCTGGGCTGGTCATGGGTACCGGTGTGTATCAAGGGAAAAACGTCGATTCTATCAAACCCGTGGCGACGCGTCAGTCGCGGAGCAGGGTAAGGCTGTGCAAGGGGCCGTTGAGGTAGTCGTCGAGGCAACGTGGCACCAGCTCGCTGCGCCAGCGGGCCGGGTCGGCCAGCAGCTCGTCACGGGTCAGCCACACGGCGCGGACGATGTCGCTGTCCAGTGCCAGGTCGGCGTGGTGGCGCACCGGGCGGGCGGCGAAGCAGATGCGCTGGTAGGTCACGCCGTTGCTGGGGGCGGTGTACAGGTAGATGCCGACCACGCCGGTGAGCTCGACTTCCCAGGCGGTTTCTTCCAGGGTTTCGCGCAGGGCGGCCTGGGGCAGGGTCTCAAAGGGTTCGAGGTGGCCGGCGGGTTGGTTGAAGACGTGCTGGTTGGCTTTGAATTCTTCGACGAAGAGGAACTTGCCTTCGTGCTCGACGATGGTGGCGACGGTGATGTGGGGTTGCCAGGTCATTTGCGGTGTCCTTTCAGATGGTCAGGACCGCTTTGCGGTCCATCGCCGGCAAGCCAGCTCCCACAGGTACTGTGCAGATCATGAGCCTTGTGCAGTATCTGTGGGAGCTGGCTCCCACAGGTAGTGTGCAGATCATGAGCCTTGTGCAGTATCTGTGGGAGCTGGCTCCCACAGGTAGTGTGCAGATCTTGAGCCTTGTGCAGTATCTGTGGGAGCTGGCTTGCCGGCGATGGGCTGCAAAGCAGCCCCAATGTCCAAAAAGCAAAAACCCCGGTGCGTGGCCGGGGTTTGTGCTGTTACTTCAAGCGAACCTTACAGGGCAGCAATGGCGCTGTTCAGGGTCTGGCTTGGGCGCATCACCTTGGCGGTCAGCTCGGCATCCGGGGCGTAGTAGCCACCGATGTCGGCCGGCTTGCCCTGAACGGCGTTGAGCTCGGCGACGATGGTCTCCTCGTTCTCGGCCAGGGTTTTTGCCAGCGGGGCGAAGCGTGCCTGCAGGGCAGCATCGTCAGCCTGGGCAGCCAGGGCCTGGGCCCAGTACAGGGTCAGGTAGAAGTGGCTGCCGCGGTTGTCGATACCGCCAACTTTGCGCGAAGGCGACTTGTTGGTGTCGAGGAACTTGCCAGTGGCCTGGTCCAGGGTGTTGGCCAGCACTTTGGCGCGCGGGTTGTCGTAGGTGTTGCCCAGGTGCTCCAGGGAAGCGGCCAGGGCCAGGAATTCACCCAGCGAGTCCCAACGCAGGAAGTTCTCTTCCACCAGCTGCTGCACGTGCTTGGGCGCCGAACCGCCGGCGCCGGTCTCGAACAGGCCACCGCCGTTCATCAGCGGCACGATCGACAGCATCTTGGCGCTGGTGCCCAGCTCCATGATCGGGAACAGGTCGGTCAGGTAGTCGCGCAGCACGTTGCCGGTCACCGAGATGGTGTCCTTGCCTTCGCGGATGCGCGCCAGGGAGAACTTGATGGCATCGACCGGGGGCAGAACACGGATGTCCAGGCCAGTGGTGTCGTGATCCTTCAGGTACTGCTGCACCTTCTCGATCATCACGCCGTCGTGGGCGCGGGCCGGGTCCAGCCAGAACACCGCAGGGGTGTTGCTCAGGCGGGCACGGTTGACGGCCAGCTTGACCCAGTCCTGGATCGGCGCGTCTTTGGTCTGGCACATGCGGAAGATGTCACCGGCTTCGACGTTCTGCTCCAGCACAACGTTGCCCTTGCCATCGACCACGCGCACGACACCGTCGGCCTTGATCTGGAAGGTCTTGTCGTGAGAGCCGTACTCTTCGGCTTTCTGCGCCATCAGGCCAACGTTCGGCACGCTGCCCATGGTGGTCGGGTCGAAGGCGCCGTGCTGCTTGCAGTCTTCGATGGTGGCCTGGTAGATACCGGCGTAGCAACGGTCCGGGATCACGGCCTTGGCGTCTTGCAGTTCACCGGCGGTGTTCCACATCTTGCCCGAGTCACGGATCATGGCCGGCATCGAGGCGTCGACGATGACGTCGCTGGGCACGTGCAGGTTGGTGATGCCTTTGTCGGAGTTGACCATCGCCAGGGCCGGGCGCTGGGCGTACAGGGCCTGGATGTCGGCTTCGATCTCGGCCTGCTTCTCGGCTGGCAGGTCCTTGATGCGGGCGTACAGGTCGCCGATACCGTTGTTGGCGTTGAAGCCTACTTCGGTCAGGGCTGCGGCGTGCTTGGCCAGCACGTCGTTGTAGAACTCTTCGACGATGACGCCGAACATGATCGGGTCGGAAACCTTCATCATGGTGGCTTTCAGGTGCACCGACAGCAGCACGCCGGCGGCCTTGGCATCGGCGATCTGCTCGGCGATGAAGGCTTTCAGGGCCTTGCGGCTCATGGTGGCGCAGTCGATGATTTCGGCGGCCTTGACGGCGGTCTTTTCTTTCAGGACGGTGGTGGTGCCGTCTTTGCCGACCAGCTCGATACGCAGGCTGTCGTCAGCTTCGATCAGTGCGGCCTTCTCGCTGCCGTAGAAGTCGCCCTGGGTCATGTGGGCAACGTGCGACTTGGAGTCGGCGGCCCAGGCGCCCATCTTGTGCGGGTGCTTGCGGGCGTAGTTCTTGACCGACAGCGGCGCGCGGCGGTCGGAGTTGCCTTCGCGCAGCACCGGGTTCACGGCGGAGCCCTTGATGCGGTCGTAGCGGGCACGGGACTCTTTCTCGTCCGCGGTGGCCGGCTCGTCGGCGTAATCAGGGATGTTGAAGCCCTTGCCTTGCAGTTCCTTGATCGCGGCCTTGAGCTGCGGTACCGAGGCGCTGATGTTCGGCAGCTTGATGATGTTGGCTTCAGGGGTGGTAGCCAGCTGGCCCAGTTCCGCCAGGTGATCGCCTACTTGCTTCTCTGCGCCCAGTTGCTCCGGGAAGGCGGCAAGGATACGGCCGGCCAGGGAGATGTCGCGAGTTTCGACGGCGATGTCAGCCGAAGCGGTGAAGGCTTCGACGATCGGCAGCAGCGAGTAGGTGGCGAGGGCGGGGGCTTCGTCGGTGAAGGTATAGATGATCTTGGAACGGGTGGGCATGCGGGTTAACTCTCTGTGTGCTGAGCGTGCTCGAGTCTCGTGGTGCGCAGGGTAGGCGCATCGCCCTGGCAGCGCCATGAGCGGAAAGTCGAGAGGCTGCGAGCGGTGATGGTGGATGCATCAGTCGAGCGTCAATGCTGAGCTGCGGTAACAACCCAGGCTTTTCGGCCATTCATGGCCAAGGGCGGTCCGCATTTTCCTGGGATTCGCCCCGATGACCCTACGGTCGCGGCGGAGTATACCAAACCATTCGGGCTAATCAGCAAGGCCAAGTGATATCGGCCCATTTATAAGACCAAAGACGTAGCTGCAATGTGGCGGGTTGTCGCACGCCTTGCAGGTCGGCAGATGTGGTTTAGGCTCAGTGGATCGCACGATGTCCAATCACACCCGACAGCGGAGTAGTGCAAGCATGGGATACCAGAAAATCAAGGTTCCGACCGACGGCACCAAGATCACCGTCAATGCAGACCATTCGCTCAACGTTCCTGACAACCCCATCATTCCTTATATCGAAGGCGACGGGATTGGCGTCGATGTCTCGCCGGTAATGATCAAAGTGGTGGATGCGGCGGTGCAGAAGGCCTACGGCGGCAAGCGCAAGATCGCCTGGATGGAGGTGTACGCTGGCGAAAAAGCCACCCAGGTATACGACCAGGACACCTGGTTGCCGCAGGAAACCCTCGATGCCGTGCGGGACTACGTGGTGTCGATCAAGGGCCCGCTGACCACCCCGGTGGGGGGTGGCATCCGTTCGCTCAACGTTGCCCTGCGCCAGCAACTGGACCTGTATGTGTGCCTGCGCCCGGTGCTGTGGTTCCAGGGTGTGCCGAGCCCGGTGAAAAAGCCCGGTGATGTCGACATGGTGATCTTCCGCGAGAACTCCGAGGACATTTATGCGGGTATCGAGTGGAAGGCCGGTTCGCCTGAGGCGAACAAGGTGATCAAGTTCCTGAAGGAGGAAATGGGCGTCACCAAGATCCGCTTCGACCAGGACTGCGGCATCGGCGTCAAGCCGGTATCGCGCGAGGGCACCAAGCGCCTGGTGCGCAAGGCCCTGCAATACGTGGTGGACAACGACCGCGAGTCGCTGACCCTGGTGCACAAGGGCAACATCATGAAGTTCACCGAGGGTGCCTTCAAGGACTGGGGTTACGAAGTGGCCCGGGACGAGTTTGGTGCCGAACTGCTCGATGGCGGCCCTTGGATGAAGTTCAAGAACCCGAAAAGTGGTCGGGAAGTCATCGTCAAGGACGCCATTGCCGACGCCATGCTGCAACAGATCTTGCTGCGCCCGGCCGAGTACGACGTGATCGCCACCCTCAACCTCAACGGTGACTACCTGTCCGATGCGCTGGCGGCGGAAGTGGGGGGTATCGGCATTGCGCCGGGCGCCAACCTGTCCGACACCGTGGCCATGTTCGAGGCTACCCATGGCACCGCGCCCAAGTATGCCGGGCAGGACAAGGTAAACCCGGGCTCGGTGATCCTCTCGGCAGAGATGATGCTGCGGCACATGGGCTGGACCGAGGCGGCCGACCTGATCATCAAGGGCACCAACGGCGCCATTGCGGCCAAGACCGTGACCTACGACTTCGAGCGCCTGATGGACGGCGCCACGCTGGTGAGCAGTTCAGGCTTTGGCGACGAAATGATCAAGCATATGTAAAGCAATATAAAACCGGCCGCTCCTGTAAAGAAGCGGCCGGTTTTTTCGTATACCGGCAGAAAGCAGGGATCACGCATTAGCGGTCGTGGGCGAGTTCGGTACTCCCGTCGAAGCGCTGACGTTGGCGCCCTTGATTTCGACAGCATGCAGGCCTTTCGGGCCCTGGATGATGTTGAAAGTCACGGCTTGTCCGGCTTTCAGCGTCTTGTAACCGTCCATCTGGATCGCCGAATAATGGGCGAACAGATCTTCGGTTCCGCCGTCCTCATTGATGAATCCATAGCCCTTGGCATTGTTGAACCACTTGACTTTACCGCTTGCCATCCCTATGTCCCTCTGCAAAGGACTCCATCACTGGAGTATCATCCACTTCATCCGCATACGAACCTTGCGAAAAATCTGGTTGACTGCGCGGATCTTTATCGACCACGGTGGGTTCTTATTGGTTGTAACACCGTTTTGCCGATAGTCAAGGTCGCCCGGCGCCTGCGCCGGCCGTGGCCTATGCCGTCAACCCACAACCTTAACCTGACGCTCATGATGAAATTCTTTCCATGCATGCACCTAGTGAGATTCGACTAACATTCAATCAGGATCGCCCGCAAACGAATGAGGACGACGGCTCGGGTCTTGCAGTCCAGGAAGCCAAGCCGATCCTGCAGGCGCCACCGATGTACAAGGTGGTTTTGTTCAACGATGACTACACGCCAATGGATTTCGTCGTCGAAGTGCTCGAGACGTTCTTCAGTCTGAACCGCGAGCTGGCGACCAAGATCATGCTGACCGTCCATACAGAAGGGCGGGCAGTGTGCGGATTGTTTACCCGTGACATCGCCGAAACAAAGGCTATGCAGGTCAACCAATACGCCAGGGAAAGCCAGCATCCGCTACTCTGTGAAATCGAGAAGGACGGTTAATCGCCGACCACTTGGGTATGAGGTGAAGCTATGTTAAACCGCGAGCTCGAAGTCACCCTCAATCTGGCCTTCAAGGAGGCCCGTTCGAAACGTCATGAGTTCATGACCGTCGAACATCTGCTGCTGGCACTCCTTGACAATGAGGCTGCCGCGACCGTTCTGCGCGCCTGTGGCGCCAATCTCGACAAGCTCAAGCACGACCTGCAAGAGTTCATCGATTCCACCACGCCGTTGATTCCTGTCAACGATGAAGACCGTGAAACCCAGCCGACCCTGGGCTTCCAGCGCGTACTGCAGCGTGCCGTGTTCCACGTGCAAAGCTCTGGCAAGCGCGAAGTGACCGGCGCCAACGTGCTGGTGGCGATCTTCAGCGAACAGGAAAGCCAGGCCGTGTTCCTGCTCAAGCAGCAGAGCGTGGCCCGCATCGACGTGGTCAACTACATCGCCCATGGCATCTCCAAGGTGCCGGGGCATGGCTCGCAGTCTGACAGCGACCAGGAAATGCAGGACGATGAGGGCGGTGAAACCTCCTCTTCGAGCAACCCGCTGGACGCCTATGCCAGCAACTTGAACGAACTGGCCCGTGCCGGCCGTATCGACCCGTTGGTAGGTCGCGAGCAGGAAGTTGAGCGCGTGGCGCAAATCCTTGCCCGTCGGCGCAAGAACAACCCGCTGCTGGTGGGTGAGGCTGGCGTGGGCAAGACGGCCATCGCCGAAGGCCTGGCCAAGCGCATTGTCGATGGCCAGGTGCCCGACCTGCTGGCGCAGAGTGTCGTGTACTCCCTCGACCTTGGCGCACTGCTGGCCGGTACCAAGTACCGCGGCGACTTCGAGAAGCGCTTCAAGGCGCTGCTCGGTGAGCTGCGCAAACGCCCGCAGGCGATCCTGTTCATCGACGAAATCCACACCATCATCGGTGCCGGTGCGGCGTCAGGCGGGGTGATGGATGCCTCCAACCTGCTCAAGCCGTTGCTGTCGTCGGGTGAGATCCGTTGCATTGGCTCGACCACCTTCCAGGAGTTCCGCGGCATCTTCGAGAAGGATCGTGCCCTGGCACGGCGTTTCCAGAAGGTGGATGTCAGCGAGCCGTCGGTCGAAGACACCGTGGGCATTCTGCGCGGCCTGAAGGGGCGCTTCGAAAGCCACCACAATATCGAATACAGCGACGAAGCCCTGCGCGCCGCCGCCGAACTGGCCTCGCGCTACATCAATGACCGGCACATGCCGGACAAGGCCATCGACGTAATCGACGAAGCCGGTGCCTACCAGCGCCTGCAACCGGAGGCCAACCGCGTCAAGCGCATCGACGTGCCTCAGGTCGAGGACATCGTCGCCAAGATTGCGCGAATTCCGCCGAAACATGTCAGCAGTTCCGACAAGGAGTTGCTGCGTAACCTTGAGCGTGACCTGAAGCTGACCGTGTTCGGTCAGGACCAGGCCATCGATTCGCTGTCTACCGCCATCAAGCTGTCCCGCGCTGGCCTCAAGTCGCCAGACAAGCCTGTCGGTTCGTTCCTGTTCGCCGGCCCTACCGGCGTCGGCAAGACCGAAGCGGCGCGGCAGCTGGCCAAGGCGCTGGGCGTGGAGCTGGTGCGTTTCGACATGTCCGAGTACATGGAGCGCCACACCGTGTCGCGCCTGATCGGTGCGCCTCCTGGTTACGTTGGCTTTGACCAGGGTGGTTTGCTGACCGAGGCGATCACCAAGCAACCGCATTGCGTATTGCTGCTCGATGAAATCGAGAAGGCCCACCCGGAAGTCTTCAACTTGCTGCTGCAGGTGATGGACCACGGGACCCTGACCGACAACAACGGGCGCAAGGCCGACTTCCGTAACGTGATCCTGATCATGACCACCAACGCTGGCGCGGAAACCGCGGCACGGGCCTCGATCGGCTTCACCCATCAGGACCATGCGTCCGATGCCATGGAAGTCATCCGCAAGAGCTTCACGCCAGAGTTCCGCAACCGCCTGGACACCATCATCCAGTTCGGCCGCCTGAGCCACGAAACGATCAAAAGCATCGTCGACAAGTTCCTTATCGAACTGCAGGCGCAGCTGGAGGACAAGCGTGTGCTGCTGGAAGTCAGCGATGAGGCACGCGGCTGGCTGGCGGCGTCGGGCTACGACGTGCAGATGGGTGCGCGGCCGATGGCGCGGCTGATCCAGGACAAGATCAAACGGCCGCTGGCCGAGGAGATCCTGTTTGGCGAGCTGGCCGAGCATGGCGGTGTAGTGCACATCGACCTGCGCGATGGCGAACTGGTGTTCGACTTCGAGACCACGGCTGAGGTTGCGTGATAGTGGGGCCGCTTTGCGGCCCATCGCGACGCAAGGCCGCTCCTACAAGGGTTATGCGATTCCCTGTTGGAGCGGCCTTGCGTCGCGATGGGCTGCAAAGCAGCCCCCTGCAATTTCACAGGCACAAAAAAGCCCGGCACATGGCCGGGCTTTTTCATGGCTGGAGCTTAGCGCGCACGGTAAGTGATGCGGCCCTTGCTCAGGTCGTACGGCGTCAGCTCGACGCGGACCTTGTCGCCAGTGAGAATACGGATGTAGTTTTTGCGCATCTTTCCGGAGATGTGCGCGGTTACGACGTGCCCGTTTTCCAACTCCACGCGGAACATGGTGTTGGGCAGGGTGTCGACGACAGTACCTTCCATTTCGAAGCTGTCTTCTTTCGACATGCAGTTGAGCCCTCGGATCCAGTGTTAGCCCGACGCATATCCGCACCGGGCAAAAAAGTGGCGCCGATTATGCCGGAAATCTGCGTGTCAAGCCAATGCTTTCAGTTGAGGGTGACCCAGCGCTGGTTTATCAGCAACTCGATGGGCCGATACTGCGTCTTGTAGTTCATTTTCTTGCAGTTCTTGATCCAGTAGCCCAGGTAAACCGCTTCCAGGTCCTGGCGCACTGCCTCGGTGATCTGCCAGAGGATGGCGAAGCGGCCAAGGCTGCGTCGCTCCTCGTCCGGCTCGTAGAAGGTGTACACCGCCGACAGGCCATTGGGCAGCAGGTCGCACACTGCCACCGCCAGCAACCGGCCTTCCAGGCGGAACTCGTAGAACCAGCAGAACGGCAGGTCGCGCACCAGAAAGGTAGAAAACTGGTCGCGGCTGGGCGGGTACATGTCACCGTCGGCGTGGCGCGTTTCGATATAGCGCCGGTACAACTCGAAGTATTCTTCCTTGAACGTCGGGCGCGCGGCGCTCACGGTCAGGTCGGCGTTGCGCTTGAGAATGCGTCGTTGCTGGCGGTTGGGAATGAAGCGCGCCGCCGGGATGCGCGCCGGCACACACGCGTTGCAGTTCTGGCAGTGGGGGCGGTACAGGTGGTCGCCACTGCGCCGAAAGCCCATTTCCGACAGGTCGGCGTACACGTTCACGTCCATCGGCTGGCTGGGGTCGAGGAACAGTGTGGTCGCCTGCTCGTCAGGCAGGTAGCTGCAGGAGTGGGGCTGAGTGGCATAAAACTTCAACCGCGCCAACTCTGTCATGATCAACCCCTTCGGTGAGACTTTGTTTTAAGTGTAAGCCAGCTATGGCAACTCGCCTAGGCAACCCACGTTGCGCTGTTGGGTTGGTCGAGGTGGCGTGCCAGGTAGCCGGCGAACTCGGCGCGGCTGATGGCATGGGCGCCCAGGCTGTGCAGGTGGTTGGTGGGCATCTGGCAGTCGATCAGTACGAAACCGGCTTCGCGCAGGTGGTTGACCAGGGTCACGAAGCCAACCTTGGAGGCGTTGTCGGCGCGGCTGAACATTGATTCGCCGAAGAACAGCTGGCCCATGGCCAGACCGTACAGGCCGCCGACCAGCTCGCCGTCCTGGCGTACCTCCACCGAATGCGCGATGCCACGGCGGTGCAGTTCGCAGTAGGCGTTGCGCATGGTGTCGGTGATCCAGGTGCCGTCGGCGTAGTCGCGTGGTGCGGCGCAGGCAGCGATGACGGCGGCAAAGTCGGTGTCGAAGCTGACCTGGTAGCGACCCTGGCGCATCAGCTTGGCCAGCGACCGTGAAACGTGAAGTTGGCCGGGCAGCAGCACCGTGCGCGGGTCGGGTGACCACCACAGGATCGGCTGGCCGTCCTGGTACCACGGGAAGCAGCCATGGCGGTAGGCCTGCACCAGGCGCTCGGGGCTCAGGTCGCCGCCAGCGGCCAACAGGCCGTTGGGGTCGTGCAGGGCCTTTTCCAGGGGTGGGAAGGTCAGCGAGTCGCGGGTCAGCCAGGTGAGCATGGTCTATCGTGCGGTGGGGGAGGGGAGAGGGCAGCATGGCGCGGGTGAAAAGCAGGGTCAATCTCTTTGGCTGCCTCAACGCCAGCGTTGCAGTTTGTAGGAGCAGCCTTGCGCTGCGCAGAGGCCGGTGCTGCCACAGCAGATTCATGGCCTTACCGGCCTCTTCGCAGCACAAGGCTGCTCCTACAGAGAGGCAGTGCAGTTTCGGCAATTCTGGGCAATTTCCTGCACATTCATGAAACCGCAGGCACCATCCGCTACATTTGCTGTCACACCTGTGCAAAAACACAGCATAAGCCTTTGTCACAAAAGAAAATGCATGCTCAAATTGCAGCCATGTGAAAGTCGCCCCCGGCAAACCCCCATGCGGCGTGCCGCCATGGCGGCTGGCGGGCAGTAATGTTAAAAGTAGTGGTTCATTGGCCGCACAGCCGGCCGATCACTATTGGACGCGCACCACGCGCAGGAATAGACGCGTTTTGAAGAAATCCACCGCAACCCCAGCTCCTCTGCCTGTGCCCCTGTGGCGGCAGCAGCTGCATTACCGCCTCAAGGAAGGTGCGTTGATCGCGATCGGCGCCCTGTGCCTGTACCTGTGGATGGCGCTGCTGACCTACGACACCTCCGACCCGGGCTTCAGCCACACCAGCAACGTCGACCAGGTGCAGAACGCCGCCGGGCGGGCCGGTGCCTACTTCGCCGACATCCTGTTCATGGTGCTGGGTTACTTCGCCTACATCTTCCCGCTGTTGCTGGCGGTCAAGACCTGGCAGATCTTCCGTGAGCGCCATCAGCCGTGGGACTGGAGCGGCTGGCTGTTCTCGTGGCGATTGATCGGCCTGGTATTCCTGGTGCTGTCCGGTGCAGCGCTGGCGCACATCCACTTCCATCCGCCGGCGAGCATGCCGTTTTCCGCGGGTGGCGCGCTGGGCGAGAGCCTTGGCGAGCTGGCGCGCAACCTGCTGAACGTGCAGGGCAGTACGCTGATGTTCATTGCCCTGTTCCTGTTCGGCCTGACCGTGTTCACCGATTTGTCGTGGTTCAAGGTGATGGACCTGACCGGCAAGATCACCCTCGACCTGTTCGAGTTGGTGCAGGGCGCCGCCAACCGCTGGTGGGAGGCGCGCAATGAGCGCAAACGCCTGGAGGCGCAGCTGCGTGAGGACGAGCCAGTCTTCAAGGCACCGCCGACGGCCGCCGACAAGCGCGAGCCTGCCAAGCCGGCGTTGCGCGAGCGTATCTTCAAGCGTGAAGAAGCGCCCGCCCAGCCTGTTGTGCAACGCGAACCGACCCTTGCCCGTGAGCCCGTGGTGCCGCGCGAGCCGGTAGTGGCGCGTGAAGCCGTGGTGCCCCGCGAGCAGCCTGCGGGCCCGACCATCGTGCCACCGGCAGCGGCCAAGGCGCCTGAGCCGAGCAAGCGCGTGATGAAAGAGAAGCAGGCGCCGCTGTTCGTCGACAGCGCCATTGAAGGCACCCTGCCGTCGATCTCGATTCTCGACCCGGCCGAGCAGAAAAAGATCGAGTACTCGCCAGAATCTTTGGCCAGTGTCGGCCAGTTGCTGGAAATCAAGCTCAAGGAATTCGGCGTGGAAGTGGCGGTGGACTCGATCCACCCCGGCCCGGTGATTACCCGCTATGAAATTCAGCCAGCCGCTGGCGTCAAAGTCAGCCGCATCGCCAACCTGGCCAAGGACCTGGCCCGTTCGCTGGCCGTGACCAGCGTGCGGGTGGTAGAGGTCATCCCTGGCAAGACCACCGTGGGTATCGAGATCCCCAACGAAAACCGGCAGATGGTGCGCTTCTCCGAGGTGCTGGCCACGCCGCAGTTCGACGAGCAGAAATCGCCGGTCACACTGGCCCTGGGCCACGACATCGGCGGCAAGCCGGTCATCACCGACCTGGCCAAGATGCCGCACCTGCTGGTGGCTGGTACCACCGGCTCCGGTAAGTCGGTGGGTGTGAACGCGATGATCCTGTCGATCCTGTTCAAATCCGGCCCGGAAGACGCCCGGTTGATCATGATCGACCCGAAAATGCTCGAACTGTCGATCTACGAAGGCATCCCGCATTTGCTGTGCCCGGTGGTCACCGACATGAAGGACGCCGCCAACGCCCTGCGCTGGAGCGTGGCCGAGATGGAGCGGCGCTACAAGCTGATGGCGGCCATGGGCGTGCGTAACCTGGGCGGCTTCAACCGCAAGATCAAGGATGCCGAGGAAGCCGGCGAGGTCATCCATGACCCGCTGTTCCGCCGCGAGAGCATGGACGACGTGCCGCCTGCGCTGAAAACCCTGCCGACCATCGTGGTGGTGGTAGACGAATTCGCCGACATGATGATGATCGTCGGCAAGAAGGTCGAAGAGTTGATCGCCCGTATCGCCCAGAAAGCGCGGGCGGCCGGTATCCACCTGATTCTTGCCACCCAGCGCCCGTCGGTGGACGTGATCACCGGCCTGATCAAGGCCAACATCCCGACCCGCATGGCGTTCCAGGTGTCGAGCAAGATCGACTCGCGCACCATCATCGACCAAGGTGGCGCCGAGCAGCTGCTGGGCCACGGTGACATGCTGTACATGCCGCCGGGTACCAGCCTGCCGATCCGCGTGCACGGTGCGTTCGTCTCCGACGACGAAGTGCACCGCGTGGTGGAAGCGTGGAAGCTGCGCGGCGCGCCGGACTACAACGACGACATCCTCAACGGCGTGGAAGAGGCCGGCAGCGGCTTTGAAGGCGGCGGCGGTGGTGGCGATGGCGATGATTCGGAAAGCGACGCCCTGTATGATGAGGCCGTGCAATTCGTGCTGGAAAGCCGCCGTGCGTCGATCTCGGCCGTGCAACGCAAGCTGAAGATTGGCTACAACCGCGCCGCCCGCATGATCGAAGCCATGGAAATGGCTGGCGTGGTCACCCCGATGAACAGCAACGGCTCGCGGGAAGTGATTGCCCCGGGCGGCCCGCGCGACTGATGAACACCTTGCCGGGCGCCAACGTTGGCGCCCGGCCTTTTCAATGCTCAATGAGGATTACCATGCGCGCGATTCGCATGCTGTTGGTTTCTGCCCTTGCTCTGGGCAGCGCTTCGGTTTTTGCCGGTGAGGAAGATGTACAACGCCTGACCCAGCTGCTGGAAAAGTCGCAGACCATCGAGGCCAATTTCTCTCAATTGACCTTGGGTGCCGACGGCACCAGCCTGCAGGAGACTGCTGGCCAGATGATCGTCAAGCGCCCGGGCCTGTTCTACTGGCACACCAATGCGCCACAGGAGCAGGTGGTGGTGTCTGATGGCAAGATGGTTACCCTGTGGGACCCGGACCTAGAACAGGCCACCGTCAAAAAGCTCGACGTGCGCCTGAACCAGACCCCGGCACTGCTACTGTCCGGTGACGTGTCGAAGATCAGCCAAAGTTTCGACATCGCCTCGAAGGAGCAGGGCGAAGTCATGGACTTCACCCTCAAGCCGAAGACCAAGGACACCCTGTTCGACTCGCTGCGCGTGTCATTCCGCAAGGGCCTGATCAATGACATGCAACTGGTCGACAGCGTCGGCCAGCGTACCAACATCCTGTTCAATGGCGTCAAGGCCAACCAGGCGGTGCCGGACAGCAAGTTCAAGTTCGACATCCCCAAAGGTGCTGACGTGATCAAGGAGTAACCGGAGCTCGTCATGGACCTGTTTCGAAGCGAACCTGTCGCCCAGCCCCTGGCCGCCCGCCTGCGCCCGTCCAACCTGGACGAATACGTCGGCCAGGAGCACCTGCTGGCGCGCGGCAAACCGCTGCGTGAGGCGCTGGAGCAGGGTGCGCTGCACTCGATGATCTTCTGGGGGCCGCCTGGGGTGGGCAAAACCACCCTGGCGCGGCTGCTGGCGCAGTTCTGCGATGCGCACTTCGAGACGGTGTCGGCGGTACTGGCCGGTGTCAAAGAGATTCGCCAGGCGGTCGAGGTGGCCAAGCAGCAGGCGGGCCAGTATGGCCGGCGCACCATCCTGTTCGTCGACGAAGTGCACCGCTTCAACAAGTCGCAGCAGGACGCCTTTTTGCCCTATGTGGAAGACGGCACCCTGCTGTTCATCGGCGCCACCACCGAGAACCCGTCGTTCGAGCTGAACAACGCGCTGCTGTCGCGGGCGCGGGTGTATGTGCTCAAGAGCCTGGACGAGGCGGCCCTGCGCAAGCTGGTCAACCGTGCGCTGACCGAAGAGCGTGGCCTGGGCAAGCGCAACCTGCGGGTGGGCGACGACGCCTTCAAGATGCTGATGGCCGCCGCCGACGGTGATGGCCGGCGCATGCTCAACTTCCTTGAGAACGCCTCGGACCTGGCGGAAGACGGCAGTGAAATCGACGTCGAGATGCTGCAGAGCCTGCTGGGTGACAGCCGTCGCCGCTTCGACAAGGGCGGCGAGGCGTTCTACGACCAGATTTCCGCGCTGCACAAGTCGGTGCGCGGCTCCAACCCCGATGGCGCCCTGTACTGGTTTGCCCGCATGCTCGACGGCGGTTGCGACCCGCTGTACATCGCCCGCCGCGTGGTGCGCATGGCCAGCGAGGACATCGGCAACGCCGACCCGCGCGCGCTTAGCCTGTGCCTGGCGGCCTGGGACGTGCAGGAGCGCCTTGGCAGCCCCGAGGGCGAACTGGCGGTGGCCCAGGCCATTACCTACCTGGCCTGTGCGCCGAAGAGCAACGCGGTGTACATGGGCTTCAAGACCGCCCTGCGCGAAGCGGCCGAGCATGGCTCGCTGGAAGTGCCGTTGCACCTGCGCAACGCCCCGACCAAGCTGATGAAACAACTGGGCTATGGCGACGAGTACCGTTATGCCCACGATGAACCCGATGCCTACGCCGCCGGTGAAGATTACTTCCCCGATGAGTTGGAGCCACGCCAGTACTACCAGCCGGTGCCCCGTGGCCTGGAACTGAAGATTGGCGAGAAGCTGCGCCACCTGGCCGACCTCGATCGCAACAGCCCCCGCCAGCGGAGAAAGCCGTGATCGCACTCATTGCCGCCGTCAGCGCGGGCGGTATTGTCGGCACCTTGTTGCGCTTTGCTACCGCCAACTGGGTAGCGGCCCACTGGCCACGGCACTTCTATGCCGGTACGCTGGCGGTCAACCTGGTTGGCTGCCTGCTGATCGGCCTGCTCTATGGCTTGTTCTTGCACAAGCCGCTGGCGCCGGTCGAGCTGCGCGCTGGCTTGATTGTCGGCTTCCTCGGAGGCCTTACAACCTTTTCCTCTTTCTCGCTCGATACCGTGCGCCTGATGGAAAGCGGGCAAGTGCCCCTTGCCTTGGGCTATACCAGTATCAGCGTGGTGGGCGGGCTGCTCGCGACCTGGGCCGGCCTGTCCCTGACCCGATTCTGAACCAACACCTACCTATAACGAGAGAACGATATGCTCGATTCCAAACTGTTACGCGGCCAACTTCAGGAAGTGGCGGAACGCCTGGCCTCCCGTGGCTTTAGCCTGGATGTCGCGCGCATCGAATCACTGGAAGAGCGCCGCAAGGCGGTGCAAACCCGCACCGAGCAGCTGCAGGCTGAGCGTAACGCTCGTTCCAAGTCTATCGGCCAGGCCAAGGCCAAGGGCGAAGACATCGCGCCACTGATGGCCGACGTCGAGCGCATGGCCAACGAACTGGCTGCCGGCAAGACTGAGCTGGACGGCATTCAGGCCGAACTGGACGGTATCCTGCTGACCATCCCCAACCTGCCGGACGCCAGCGTACCGGTCGGTGCCAGCGAAGACGACAACGTCGAAGTGCGCCGTTGGGGTACGCCGACCGCCTTTGACTTCGCAATCAAGGACCACGTCGCCCTCGGTGAAGTCAGCGGTGGCCTGGACTTCGAGGCCGCAGCCAAGCTGTCTGGCGCCCGCTTTGCCGTGCTGCGTGGCCCGATTGCCCGCCTGCACCGCGCCCTGGCGCAATTCATGATCAACCTGCACACCGGCGAGCACGGCTACGAGGAGCACTACACCCCGTACCTGGTGCAAGCGCCTGCCTTGCAGGGCACTGGCCAGCTGCCGAAGTTCGAGGAAGACCTGTTCAAGATCACCCGCGAAGGTGAAGCTGACTTCTACCTGATCCCGACTGCCGAAGTGTCGCTGACCAACCTGGTAGCGGGTGAAATCCTCGACGCCAAGCAGCTGCCGCTGAAACTGGTTGCCCACACCCCTTGCTTCCGCAGTGAAGCCGGTGCTTCTGGCCGTGACACCCGCGGCATGATCCGCCAGCACCAGTTTGACAAGGTCGAGATGGTGCAGGTGGTGGAGCCGGCCAAGTCGATGGAAGCCCTGGAAGGCTTGACCGCCAACGCCGAGCGCGTCCTGCAGCTGCTGGAGCTGCCGTACCGCGTGCTGGCCCTGTGCACCGGCGACATGGGCTTTGGCGCCGTGAAAACCTACGACCTGGAAGTGTGGGTACCGAGCCAGGACAAGTACCGCGAAATCAGCTCGTGCTCCAACTGTGGCGACTTCCAGGCACGCCGCATGCAGGCCCGCTGGCGCAACCCGGAAACCGGCAAGCCAGAGCTGGTGCACACCCTCAACGGCTCCGGCCTGGCCGTAGGCCGTACCCTGGTTGCCGTGCTGGAAAACTACCAGCAGGCTGACGGTTCGATCCGTGTGCCAGACGTGCTGAAGCCGTACATGGGCGGCGTCGAGGTCATCCGCTAAATGGATTACCTGCCGCTGTTCCACAAGCTGCAGGGCGGCCGCGTGCTGGTCGTCGGTGGCGGTGAGATCGCCTTGCGCAAGGCGCGCCTGCTGGCGGATGCCGGTAGCGAGCTGCGCGTGGTGGCGCCGGATGTCGACGGCCAGTTGGCTGCGTTGGCCCGGGAAGGTGGCGGTGAGGTGCTGGTGCGTGGCTATCAGGCAGCCGACCTGGTCGGTTGCCGGCTGGTGATCGCGGCTACCGACGACCCTGGGCTGAATGCCCAGGTGTCGGCGGATGCGCAGGCACTCAGCCTGCCGGTCAACGTGGTGGATGCCCCGGCCCTGTGCACGGTGATCTTCCCGGCGATTGTCGACCGTTCACCGCTGGTGATTGCGGTATCCAGTGGCGGTGACGCCCCGGTGTTGGCGCGTTTGATCCGCGCCAAGCTGGAGGCCTGGATTCCGTCGGCCTATGGTGAGCTGGCTGGGCTGGCTGCGCGTTTCCGGCACAAGGTCAAAACCTTGTACCCGGACGTCAACCAGCGTCGCGGCTTCTGGGAAACCGTGTTCCAGGGGCCGATTGCCGAGCGCCAGCTGGCCGGGCAGGGCGCTGAGGCCGAACGCCTGTTGCAGGCGATGGTGGATGGCGCGCCGGTGCAGCAGGGTGGTGAGGTGTACCTGGTAGGTGCGGGCCCGGGCGATCCGGACTTGCTCACCTTCCGTGCCTTGCGCCTGATGCAGCAGGCCGACGTGGTGCTGTACGACCGCCTGGTGGCACCTGCAATCATCGAGATGTGCCGCCGTGATGCCGAGCGCATCTACGTGGGCAAGCGCCGCGCCGATCATTCCGTGCCGCAGGACCAGATCAACCGCCTGCTGGTCGATCTGGCCCAGCAGGGCAAGCGTGTACTGCGACTGAAGGGTGGCGACCCGTTCATCTTCGGCCGGGGTGGCGAAGAGATCGAAGAGCTGGCCGAGCATGGCATTCCTTTCCAGGTAGTGCCGGGCATTACGGCGGCCAGTGGCTGCTCCGCGTATGGCGGCATTCCGCTCACCCACCGCGACTACGCCCAGTCGGTGCGTTTCGTCACCGGCCACCTGAAGGATGGCACCAGCAACCTGCCGTGGAATGACCTGGTGGCGCCGGCGCAGACTTTGGTGTTCTACATGGGCTTGGTCGGTTTGCCGACCATCTGTGCCGAGCTGATTCGCCATGGGCGGGCGGCGAGTACCCCGGCGGCGTTGGTGCAGCAGGGGACTACGCGTAACCAGCGGGTGTTTACCGGTACTTTGGCGGACTTGCCAGAGCTGGTGGCCCGGCATGAAGTGCATGCGCCGACCCTGGTGATTGTGGGGGAAGTGGTGCAGTTGCGTGACAAGCTGGCCTGGTTCGAAGGTTCGCAGAACAGCTGAAATTGTCGGGGCCGCTTTGCGGCCCATTCGCAGCACAAGGCTGCTCCTACAGGGATCGCGTGAAGCCCTGCGTGAATCCTGTAGGAGCAGCCTTGTGCTGCGAATGGGCTGCAAAGCAGCCCCGACTTTCTCAAGCCTGCCAAATCCCCTTGCCCACCAACCGCTCACGATCATGCGGCAAGCCAAAGTCCTGCAAAGGCCCCTTAGGCACGATCCCGGTCGGGTTGATGGTCTTGTGGCTCATGTAATAGTGCTTCTGGATATGCTCCATATCCACCGTCCCCGCCACCCCCGGCCACTGGTACAGCTCACGCAGCCAGTTCGACAGGTTGTGATAGTCACTGAGGCGGCGCAGGTTGCACTTGAAGTGCCCGTGGTACACCGCATCGAAGCGCACCAGCGTGGTAAACAAGCGTACATCGGCCTCGGTCAGGTACTCACCGGCCAGGTAGCGGTTACGGCTCAGCACGTCTTCCAGATGATCCAGCTCGTTGAACACGTCGTCGAACGCTGCCTCGTAGGCGTCTTGCGTGGTGGCAAAGCCTGCGCGGTACACGCCATTGTTCACCGCCGGGTAAATGCGCTCGTTCAATGCCTCGATGGTCGGCCGCAGTGGCTCGGGGTAGAGGTCCAGCATATTGCCGGTCAGCTCGTTGAACGCGCTGTTGAAGATACGGATGATCTCCGACGACTCGTTGTTGACGATGCGTTTCTCTTGCTTGTCCCACAACACGGGCACGGTGACGCGGCCGGTATAATGCGGGTCATCCTGGGTATAGCGCTGGTGCAGGTACTGCAGGCCGTCAAGGTGGTCACCGCTGGACCCTTGCTGCTGGTCGAAGGTCCAGCCATTGTCCTGCATCAGCCAGCTGACCACCGACACATCGATCAATGGCTCAAGGCCTTTCAGGGCACGCAAGATCAGGGTGCGGTGAGCCCATGGGCAGGCCAGCGAGACGTACAGGTGGTAGCGGCCAGCCTCCGGGGCGGGCAGCTGATTGCGGCGCTGGGCGTTTTCGCGTTTGAACGTGCCGTCCTTGCCGTTTTCATACCACTGGTCGTGCCAGCGGCCGTCGATCAAAAGGCCCATGGTGAGCTCCTGAAACAAAGTTGTTTGTCGTTGGAGCCCAGTCTAGGCCAAATCGTTCGAACAAATAGCGCAAAGATCGGGGTGCTATTATCGGTTAAATCGATCCATTGCGCGTATCCCAATAGCCTTGCGCTGTCGCGAACGCCTGCTCGCGGTCTTGCCCCAGGCCACGCAGGGCCAGGGCCATGGTCGCGATCAGGGCTTTTTCGCCATAACTGTCTTCCACTTCACCGCGCCAGAACGCCAGCAAGTGCTCGGCCTGCAGGCTGGCCGGTTTGACATGGCGGCGTTCGCTCAGTGCTGGCCACTCTTCGTCCCACGCTTCGCCCGACGTGGTGCCGTAGAGGTGGCTGATGACATCGGGGTTGACCTCGATCTCGCCGCCATCACCTTTGATCACCACGGCATGGTCGCCCAGCAGGCGGCTGGCCTCACGGTGCACAGCCTGGTAACCGGGGTGGAAGATGCTTTGCAGGCCACAGCGGGCGCCCAGCGGGTTGAGCACCCGGGCCAGCGAATGGATGGGCGAGCGCAGGCCCAAGGTGTTGCGCAGGTCGATCATGCGCTGCAACTGTGGCGCCCAGTCGTGCAGCGGGAAGAACGCCAACTGGTGCTGGTCCAGTGCGTTACCGACGGCGGCCCAGTCGCGGCATAGCGGAATCTGCAACAGGTCGAGCAACTGCTCGCTGTACATGCGCCCGGCGGTGTGTGCGCCGCCCCCGTGCATCAGGATGCGCACGCCATTGCCGGCCATGCACTTGGCCGCCAGCAAGTACCAGGGCAGGTGGCGCTTTTTGCCGGCGTAAGTGGGCCAGTCCAGGTCCACCGCAATGCTCGGCGCCTGCAAATGAGCGCGCAGGGCCTCGGTGAAGCCGGCCAGCTCTTCGGCGCTTTCTTCCTTGTGGCGCAGCAGCATGAGGAAGGCACCCAGCTGGGTGTCTTCGACCTTGCCTTCCAGCAGCAGGGTCATGGCCGCGCGGGCCTCTTCACGGGTCAGGCCGCGCGCGCCGCGCTTGCCTTTGCCAAGAATGCGCACGAATTCAGCGAACGGGTGTTCGGCCGGGGTTTCAAGCGTAAGCGGGCGAGCTTCTTTCAAGAGGGGCTGGGTCATATGCAGTTGGTCGGCTTGGGCAGGCCCGCCAGCTTGGCGGCAAGTTTGGCGGGGGTGCCATTGAACAGGCGGTTCAGGTGCGGGCTGTTGCCCTTTTCCGGGCCCAGCTTCAGGGCCGTGTACTTGATCAGCGGGCGCGTGGCCGGGGACAGCTGGTATTCCTGGTAGAACTGGCGCAGCAGTTCGAGGATTTCCCAATGGTCCGCCGTCAACGGGATACCCTCGCGCTCGGCCAAAGCCTCGGCGGCGGCGCGGGACCAGTCTTGCAAGTCGACCAGAAAGCCGTCCTTGTCCAGGGCGATCGCCTGATCGCCAACGTTGAGCGTACTCATAGCCAGCTGTTGACCTTGTCGTAATGCAGCGACAGTTCGACGAACCCGGCGTAGTCCACGGCCTTGGCCAGATCGTTACCGACCGCGCGGGCGTGCACATCCTCATCCAGGGCAAACAGGCGCCGGGCCAGGCCGGCAGCTTGCAGCTGGCGGTGCGGCTCGCTGCCGCTGCGCAGGGCATACACCGCATCGCCGCACAGCAGCAACGCGTCGTCGGTGCCGAGCAGGCGCAGGCAGCTGGCCAGGCGCTCGTCGCCAAACGGGGAGTGGGCAATTACATGCAGGGTTGTCATCAGAGCGTTACCACCTGGTCGAAACGGGCGATCAGCGCGGCAAGGGCCGCGTCATCCAGCACTTGCACCGGCAGCGCCAGGGTATCGGCTGCCAGGCCGCGGCGGGTGAGGCTGTGGCTGCAGGCGAACAGCTCCTCGACACCGAACATCGGCAGCGCCTGCAGGTTGGCGGCCAGGTTCTTCTGTTGCACGGCGGTGGGTTGCTGGCCGGGAGCGAGCTGGAATACCCCGTCGTCGAGAAACAGCATGCCCAGCGGCAGGTCGAAGGCCCCGCCGGCCAGGGCAATGTCCAGCGCTTCGCGGGCTGATGGGCCTTTCCACGGAGCCTGACGGCTGATGATCAACAAGGATTTGGCCATTTCAGTCGCCTCCGAAGCAGACAAGGCGGTCTGCAACCTGCGCCGCTTCATGCAGCTGGCCAAGCCCCGACAGTTCCCAAGGTTTGGGCAGGTTCACCGCCGGGCGCTGGTAACGGTTGGCTTCGGCCTCGTCGAGCACGCCACGGCGCAGGGCGGCGGCGATACACACCACAGCGTCCAGCTGGTGGGTCTGGATAAAGGTACGCCATTGGCCTGCCACGTCCAGTTCGTCCTGGGGCGCGACCACGTTGGCCGAGGCACTGTGCACCCCGTCCTGATAAAAGAACAGCCGGGCAATCTCATGCCCGCCGGCCAGCACCGCCTCGGCGTAGCGCAAGGCGCGCCGCGAGGAGGGCGCATGGGCCGGGGAGAACACCGCGATAGCGAATTTCATGGATAACTCATGCAAAGGAATGCGGCCATGATAAAGCAAAAAAGCCCGCGCCCGCTTGTGTAAGCGGCGCGGGCTTTCTATGTATCCGTGTGCCCTACGCGACCCCTGTGGGAGCGGCCTTGTGTCGCGATGGGCTGCAAAGCAGCCCCATGGCCCTGTCAGAAGGACACAAGACTCAAGCCTGCTCCTTGCTCTCCGGCAAGAACCAGTTCAGCACCAGCGCACAGATCCCCCCGGTAGCCACACCCGACTCCAGTACATTGCGAATCGCCGCCGGCATATGCGCCAGGAACTCCGGCACCTGCGCAACGCCCAGGCCCAGCGCCAACGACACGGCAATGATCAGCAGCGCCCGGCGGTCCAGCCGGGTGCTGGCCAGAATATTGATCCCCGAAGCCGCAACCGCCCCGAACATCACCATGGCCGCGCCACCCAGCACCGGCTCCGGCACCGCCTGGATCACCCCGGCAACGCTCGGGAACAGCCCCAGCAGCACCAGCATCACGGCAATCCACATACCAATGTGACGGCTGGCAATGCCGGTCAGCTGGATCACCCCGTTGTTCTGGGCAAAGATCGAGCTGGGGAAGGTGTTAAACACACCGGCCAGCAGCGAGTTTGCACCGTTGACCAGCACGCCACCCTTGATCCGCTGCATCCACACCGGCCCTTCGACCGGCTGGCGCGACACCTTGCTGGTGGCGGTAACGTCACCGATGGCTTCCAGCGAAGTCACCAGGTAGATCACCAGCATCGGAATGAACAGCGCCCACGAGAAGCCCAGGCCGAAGTGCAGCGGCGTCGGCACCTGGAACAGCGCGGCCTCGTGCATGCCGGTAAAGTCCAGGCGGCCCATGTAGCCGGCCAGTGCATAGCCAACCGCCAGGGCAATGACGATGGCGCAGCTGCGCATCCACACCACTGGCACGCGGTTGAGGATCACGATGATCGCCAGCACCACGCCCGACAGCAGCAGGTTATCGCCGTTGGCAAAGGTGCCATTGGCCATGGCGCCAAAGCCACCGCCCATACTGATCAGGCCGACCTTGATCAAGGTCAGGCCGATCATCAGCACCACGATACCGGTCACCAGCGGGGTGATCAGGCGTTTGACGAACGGCAGGATGCGCGACACGCCCATCTCCACGAACGAGCCCGCAATCACCACGCCGAAGATGGCCGCCATTACACCTTCTACCGGCGTGCCTTGCTTTACCATCAGCGCGCCGCCCGCAATCAGCGGGCCGACAAAGTTGAAGCTGGTGCCCTGCACGATCAGCAGCCCGGCGCCGAATGGGCCAAAGCGCTTGCACTGCACGAAGGTGGCGATACCCGAGATCACCAGCGACATGGAAACGATCAGGTTGGTATCCCGCGCAGAAACGCCCAGCGCCTGGCAGATCAGCAGGCCAGGGGTAACGATCGGTACGATGATCGCCAGCAGGTGCTGCAGGGCAGCCAGCAGGCCGATCAGCAGCCGTGGCTTGTCCTCCAGGCCAAGCACCAGTTCATTGGCAGGCGCCGCTGCGCCTGGGCTGTGTTCGTGTGAGCTCATTGCTGAAAGCTGCCCCGGAAGAAAAAAGGAGCGCATTCTACGGGGTGAAGAAGGATTGCGGTAGAGAAAAGCACGATGGCGACATGATCGGCGACCATTTGCCCAATTACCTGACTTTAGAGTCAGTGAGTGAGTTAGAAACCCACGTGGTTGCAGACTGTTTTGGGGCAGCTGTTACAATTTGTGTTTTTTGGGAAGGAATCCATGCGTCTAGCCATCATTCTTGCAGTGTTACTCATCGTTGCCGTGTTCCCTTGGGCGCTTGCGGTGTATGGTGCAACCATCCTTGCCTACTACCTGTGGTATGTGATTAGTGGCCTATTTGCGACAGGTTTTCTGATTTTCGCTTATTGGTATTCGCACAAAACCAGCGAACGCATAAATCGCCGCCGTGCCAGGCAGGCCAAGCAAGAAAACAACTAACTACACTCGCGGGTAAAACCGCTCCCAGAGTAATCGCGCTAGCTTTCAGGTGTTGTGCAGTACAGTTGTCCCCATAGGGACTGCATATGTCTGCAGCCTGCGCGATCACCTGTGGGAGCGGGCGTGCCCGCGAAGAAACCAACGCGGTGGATGGCACCGGCCTCGCCGGTGTTCGCGGCTAAAGCCGCTCCCACAGTGATCGCGCTAGCTTTCAGGTGTTGTGCAAGACAGTTGTCACCACACGTACTGCATATGCCTGAAGCCTGCACCCAATCCCTTTTCCAACGCCCACAAAAAAGCCCGCCGAAGCGGGCTTTCTCACACAGCAGTCAATCAGTCATCGCGACCCATGATGCCAAACAGCTGCAGCAGGCTGACAAACAAGTTGTAGATCGACACATACAGGCTGATGGTCGCCATGATGTAGTTACGCTCGCCACCATGAATGATCGCGCTGGTCTGGAACAGGATGCAGACCGACGAGAACAGCACGAAGCCAGCGCTGATCGCCAGTTGCAGGCCGCTGATCTGGAAGAAGAAGCTGGCAACGACAGCACCCAGCAGCACGAAGAAGCCCGCAGTGATGAAGCCACTGAGGAAGCTCATGTCCTTGCGGGTGATCAGCACATAGGCCGACAGGCCACCAAACACCAGCGCAGTCATGGCAAACGCCGAGCTGACTACTTCAGCGCCACCGGCCATGCCCAGGTAGCGGTTCAGGATAGGGCCGAGGATGAAGCCCATGAAGCCGGTGAGGGCGAAGGTGGACACCAGGCCCCAAGCCGAATCACGCAGCTTGTTGGTGAGGAAGAACAGCCCGTAGAAGCCGATCAATACCACAAATATGTTCGGGTAGCCGACGCGCATCTGCTGGGCCACGAAGGCCATGACACCGCTGAAGGCGAGGGTAAGCGCCAGCAAGCTGTACGTGTTGCGCAGGACTTTGCTGATCTCCTGCTGCTCGACCTGCTGGCCGTGGTGGACGGCGTAATCCTGTTCGCGCATGGCGACACTCCTTGGTAAAACCTGTGGTTTCAGACGTTCAGATGCTAGGAGTCTATCAGAGCTCCTGCAACCCGCGACACAGAGAGTTTGACAGCGTGTTTCATTACGGTATTATGGCGGCCGCAAAACGAGCTGGAAGCGTGGCCGAGTGGTTTAAGGCAACGGTCTTGAAAACCGTCGATGGGCAACTATCCTAGAGTTCGAATCTCTACGCTTCCGCCATATTCAAAGCCCTGATTATTCAGGGCTTTTTGCGTTTTTGGGGCCTGTAAATCGGGCTTTTGGAGCGGGTCAATTCAAAGGAGTGAGTGAATGTCCATTGTGCCTTTTGCACGTCTGGTTGCAGCGCTTGGCGTTGCCGTGAGCCTTACAGCCATTGCTGAAGACAGGGTGCCTGAACCCAATGAAGCGAATTGCTCGGGTGAAACCTATGAGCAAATCCTGGCGAGCCTCTCCAAGGAGTGGGACCGCAATGAGTTCATCGCCAACTGCAAAAGCTTCCATGCTGCCAAAAAGATGACCAAGTGGAAGTTCGAAAAGAGCCCACCTGACAGCTTCTGAACCCAGGCAAAGCCCCGGCAGTGATGCTGGGGCTTTTGGCATTGGGTTGGAGCAGTAGGCGCTTCTCGAGCCTACGTCGGAGGCTTTTGTACCCCGACTAGCTGGCCAGGCAAATCAGCGCATCATGCCCAGCTCGGCATCATCCATCAGTGCCTTGGCCAACGCACTCAAGTAATGCGCCGCCCAGATCATCATCGGTTTCTCTTCCATCAACCCAATAATCGTCAGCTCCCGCACGTACCCCATCAACTCCGAAGATTGCTCCCGGGCGCTTTTGCAGGAAATACCGGCTTCGATGCGAAACAGTGGGTGGGTCTGGTTTTCACCCTGGTAGAACGTGGTCTTGCCTACTGTGGTTTGTTCGTTCGATTCGTCAGTAGTCATGGGTCCATCTCCCGGATCGGCTCAGTGCTGTATTCGCAGCTCGTTCGGCGTCTGTGCCTGAATCAATGCGGACTCAAGCAACGAGCGCAGGGACTCAAGTTCATGGGTCGTCGCCATCATCAACACCGCTGCAGGTGACTTGGGCTGCATCAGCATCGCTTGTTGCGAAATGGCTAGCGCGCAGACGGCATATACCGCAGCTTGGATGAGGGTATCTTCGAGGGAGTGGAGGGTGTGGGGTGGGTCGGGGACCATCTTGAGCATTGTTCAATTCCCTATGGGTGCTGCCACCTCTCAGCCGTCAAGCAAAAGGGTGGCAGCTGTACGAGGGTTGACGGACCGGCGGAATTGAGAAGCTCCGGCGCACGCAAGCGTGCCCGCACGTACAGCCACCATAAATAGGTGCCATAACTCAAAACCATCGCGGCCCGTCAAAGCCGTGCCGCTGATGAGCAGCGACCGGCCCAGACTAGAGCCCCAATAGGGCACCCGCAACGGAAAATAGGCGGCAACAGTATCTTTGGGAAATGCCCTACAAGAAAGCGAAAAATTCTGATTTTTCGATACAGATAGACATCATCTTGGGTGGGGATAGCAAGGAATCGTGCGTTGTTCTATGGGAGCGCGGCCAAGGCTGTGATAATGGCGGCAATGACAAGGGCCATACCATGCTGATCATCTCCAATAACGTGCATCTGCCGGATGCCGAAATCGAACTGACCTATATCCGCGCGCAAGGCGCGGGTGGGCAGAATGTCAACAAGGTGTCCAGCGCCGTGCACCTGCGCTTCGACATCCCGGCCTCTTCATTGCCCGAGTTCTACAAGGAGCGGCTGCTGGCGCTGCGTGACAGTCGCATCACCGGCGACGGTGTGTTGATCCTCAAGGCCCAGCAATACCGCACCCAGGAGCAGAACCGTGCTGACGCACTGGCGCGTCTTGCCGAGTTGATCATCGCTGCCGGCAAGACCGAGAAGAAACGCCGCCCCACCAAGCCGACCCTTGGCTCGAAGACCCGCCGGCTTGAGGGCAAAGCCAGGCGGAGCACTGTCAAGGCCGGTCGGGGCAAGGTGGATTTCTAGGGCTGATGTTGGACCGTCGCTGGCGAGTCTGAGCATCTGGTGATGCCAGCGTGGCTAGTCCTGCCGCAAGCGGCCCCCGGATTTTGGGGTTACATCAACTGTTGCTGGGGGCTGCTTTGCAGCCCTTTCGCGACACAAGGCCGCTCCTACAAATGGGGCAGTGCAGGCCGGCGCAATGGCAGTTCCCACAGTAGCCATGCAACACCGGCAAGCGGGCGCTTGCCCGCCGGTTCCGCCGATCACTTGATCAGCGGCACACCGCTCAGCTTCTGCAGCTCATCAAAGTCGATGTCCGCACAAATCTCGACCACTTTCAGCCCTTCAGTCGTCACTTCCAGTACGGCCAGGTCGGTGTAGATGCGGCTCACGCACGCAATGCCGGTCAGCGGGTAGGTGCACTCGGGCACCAGCTTGCTTTCGCCGGTCTTGGTCAGGTGGTCCATCATCACGAACACCTGGCGGGCGCCGGTGGCCAGGTCCATCGCGCCGCCTACGGCCGGGATCGAACCTTCGGCGCCGGTGTGCCAGTTGGCCAGGTCGCCCTTGACCGACACCTGGAAGGCGCCCAGTACGGCGATGTCCAGGTGGCCGCCACGCATCATCGAGAACGAGTCGGCGTGGTGGAAGAAGGCGCCACCGGTAAGCAGGGTGACGTGCTGTTTGCCGGCGTTGATCAGGTCATCGTCTTCCTCGCCCGGCGCAGGGCTTGGGCCCATGCCCAGCAGGCCGTTCTCGCTGTGCAGGAACACTTCCTTGTCGCCCAGGTAGTTGGCCACCAGGGTCGGTGCGCCAATGCCCAGGTTTACGTACGCGCCTTCCTGGATGTCTGCGGCCACGCGCTGGGCCATCTCGGTGCGGGAGAGCTTTTTGGTGATGGTCATGGCAGGCCTCAGACAGCTTTGGCGATCGAAGAAGCGGCAGCGCCGGTGACGGCAACCACGCGCTGGACGAAGATACCCGGGGTGATGATGTGCTCCGGGTCCAGTTCACCGAGTTCGACAACCTGGTCGACCTGGGCGATGGCGGTCTTGGCGGCCATGGCCATGATCGGGCCGAAGTTGCGCGCGGCCTTGCGGTAGGTCAGGTTGCCCCAACGGTCACCCTTGTGCGCCTTGATCAGCGCGAAGTCGGCGTGCAGCGGCATTTCCAGCACGTACATGCGGCCGTCGATTTCACGGGTCTCCTTGCCTTCGGCCAGCAGGGTGCCGTAGCCGGTCGGCGAGAAGAACGCACCAATGCCCGAACCCGCTGCGCGGATGCGCTCGGCCAGGTTGCCTTGCGGCACCACTTCCAGCTCGATCTTGCCGGCCCGGTACAGTTCGTCGAACACGTAGGAGTCGGACTGGCGCGGGAACGAGCAGACCACCTTGCGCACGCTGCCCGCCATGAGCAGGGCGGCCAGGCCGATCTCGCCGTTGCCGGCGTTGTTGCTGATAATGGTCAGGTCGCGGGCACCGGTTGCGATCAGGCCATCGATCAGCTCGGACGGCATGCCGGCCGTGCCAAAGCCACCGACCATGATGGTCGAACCGTCGGTGATCCCTTCCACCGCGCTGGCGATGGACTCGTACGTTTTATTGATCAAGGCGAGCTCCTGGTTGTTCCTGGAGTATGGTTGTCGGGCTGGCCGGCGCTTTTAAGCGATGAGGCCTGTCAGCGCTTGAAATTGTTTGCTGACTTTCGCTATAGCGTGCCGCAAGATAGGGCAACAGTAGAGGGGGTTTAGCGGAATTTGTGCGATTATCGAACTGTTGTGCGATGTGCGAGCAGTTCTGGCGGCTATTTGTCACATTCCGGATAAGGGCCTGATTTCATCTGGTTTGCGCCTCGTTGGTGCATTAAGGGCCTGCCCAGAACCTTTCTTGCACAAGTGCTGTGCATTCAATGACTTGAATTCCCCATTAATCACCGCTCCCGCCGTTGGCGTGCGACTTGCTATCAGATTGCCATCCGATGTCGCGTATGGTGAAGATAATGTCGCTTTCCAGTGGTTCCATGGAGTTGTCATCGAGTGAAAAGGGCTGGCTGCCCTGGCTGGGTAAAACCGGAAAGCTCAGAATGGGCTGGGCATGTCACCTTAACCGGGCAAATTACCCGCAGATTGAGCAAACTTTCGAAGCCATTGCCCAGACCCGCGTGCGGTTGTTGCATGATTGGGCGTGCGAGCAGTGGGAGCACTTGGCGGAACTAGCGGAACAACTCGCGCAAGGGTTCGCTCAACCCGACAGCACGCTGCTGCGGGACAAGCTGGCGCAGGCCGAAGACTTTTCCGAGTTGTTTGTCGTCGATGCTGCCGGCAGCATCATCGCCTCCACCTGGCCACAACGTGGTACGCCGCGTATCGAGCACACTACAGCGCTGGCCCAAGGCCTGAAGGCGCCGTTCCTCCATGGCCCCTACAGCGACCCGCTAACCCTGCGCATTGGCCCGTCATCCTCACGCTTCCATGATGAAGTAACGCTGATGTTCTACCAGCCGGTGAAGGCCGGCGGCAAAGTGCTCGGCTGCCTGTGCGGCCGGGTGCCCAACGATGTGCTGGGCGACCTGATACAGCGCGAGGCCGGGCATATTTTCGCCGAGTCGGGCGACAACTACCTGTTCATGGCGCAGTCGCGTTTCGACCCGGCGATCCAGCCCGGCACGGCGCTGTCGCGCTCGCGCTTCGAGGACGGCACCTTTACCCACGGCGAAAACCTCAAAAGTGGTGTGCACACGCCTTGGACCACCGTGCAGGTCCAGCGCCATACCGAACTGGAACTGCGCTTCACCGACCCCTCCACGCGCGAACTGCACGCGGGGGTAAGGGAAACCATCAGGCGTGGTGCCAACCTGTTCGTGACCTACCCGGGTTACTCGGACTACCGCCACGTGCCGGTGGTCGGCAAGGGCGTAACGTTCCAGTTACCGGGTTCGCCCGACCGCTGGGGCATGATGTGCGAGGCGGACCTGGAAGAGGTCTACCGACGCCGCTCGCTGAGCTATGGGTTGATGAAACCCTATGTGGCGACCATGGCCGGGTTGTTCGGTTGCAACTACCTGGTGCAGCACTATGCCGGCCTGCCGCAAGGGCTGAACGACGCGATTCTGGCCGTGAGCATGCTCGGCGCCACGCTGTTGTTCGGCGTGTTCGGGCCCAAGCGCCTGGCAGCCAGGTTGAATGGCATGAGCGGCGTACTGCGCACCATCGCCGAGGGTGAAGGCAACCTGCGTCAGCGCCTGGACACCAGCACCCTGGGCAACGATGAGAGCGGCGACATGGCGCGCTGGATCAACAGCTTCATCGACCGCCTGGACGCGGTAGTGGGGCAAGTGGTTAAGGCCAGCCGCACGGTCGGCAGCACCAACCAGATGATGCTCGGGCGCAGCCAGGAGGCGAGTGTGAGCTCTGCCGATGTGGCGGACGCCGTGCACCAGATGATGAGCATCATGGAGGAGCAGCTTGGTGAACTGCAGCAGGCCTCGGTCAGTGCCGAGCAGATGAAGCAGGCGATGGACGAGGTGGTCAGCCGTGCCCGCGAGCAGTTTCTGGCGGTGCAGGCAGGCACCCAGTCGATTCGCGATGTGGTGGCGCGTTCGTCCTCCAGCGTGCAGCGGCTCGACAGCCGCATGGTCGAGATCGACAACATCACCGGGCTGATCAGCGACATCACCAACCAGACCAACCTGCTGGCGCTCAATGCTGCCATCGAGGCGGCGCGTGCTGGCGAGCATGGCCGCGGCTTTGCGGTGGTGGCCGACGAGGTGCGCAGCCTGGCCGCGCGAACCGCGCGCGCTGCCGAAGACATTCGCCACATGGTCGAGAGCCTTCAGGGCGAAACCCGCCAGGCCGTCAGCTTCATGGAGCAGGGCGTACAGGACGTCGACAACAGCCTGCGCCTTGCCGAAGATGCCTCGTCCGAGAACGTTCAACTGCACCAGGCCGTGGAGGGCATGTTCGCGATCATCCAGCAGCTCAACCGGCGTAGCGTGGAATACGGCAAGACCATCGACCAGGTCAACCAGTCCTCCAGCGAGATGCGCCAGACGGCGGTGGTGCTGCAGAGCAGCGCGCAGAAGGTGCGGGTGGATGCTGGCAAGTTGCAGAAGCTGGTGGGGCAGTTCGAGGTCAGTGGCGAGGAGAAGGGGGCCGCTGCAGCTTGAGCAAAGCACCGCATCCGCGAAAGGGTTCGTGCATGCATACAAGGTATGCCTTGCTCTCTGGCATTGCATCATCCACTCCAGCTTCAGGCATCATGTACCCAGCCCCATCCACAAAAGCTGAACCCGCAGATGCCTGACTCCATCAAACCCAACCGTGCCATCTATGACCTGGACATGCTCCGCACCGTGGTCATGGTGGCCGACTGCGGCAGTTTCACCACCGCTGCCGCGCGCCTGCACTCCACCCAGTCCACGGTCAGCCAGAAGGTGCGCCGGCTGGAGGAAATGGTCGGCCAGCAGCTGCTCGACCGCAGTAACCGCGAGGTGCATCCGACCGATGCGGGGGAAACCCTGCTGGGGTATGCGCGGCACTTGCTGGCAGTGAGCAGCCAGCTGACCGAGGCCATGTCGGGTGGGGTAACGGTGACCGTGCGCATCGGCCTGCCGGACGATTTTGTCGCGGGCAAGACGATGCAGGCGCTGGCGGCGTTCAACCGGCGTAACCCGACGGTGAAGCTGGAGATTACCGGTGGGTTGAGCCGCGATTTGATGAGCACCTACGACCGTGGCGAGCTGGACCTGGTGTTGATCAAGCAACGGCGCCACAGCCGCGAGGCGAATGCGTGCCAGCCGGAGCGCATCGAGTGGATCGACAGTGCGCAGTACCCGTGTTTTGCCCAAGACCCTATTCCGCTGGTGACCTTTCCGCCGCGGGGGTTGTACCGGGATGACATGATCGGTGCGGTCGAGGCAATGGGGCGCAGTTGGCGGATCGCTTTTACCAGTTCGAGCCTGGCGGGGATTCAGGAGGCGGTGGCTAACGGGTTGGGGGTTAGCCTGTTGCCGTCGCGGGTGGTGACGGGTGGGCATCGAGTGCTTGGGGCGGAGCAGGGGTTCAAGCCCATCAAGGTGTTTGAGGCGGCGATTTTTCATCGGCCTACGGCGGACCCTATGGTCATGGCGCTGGCTGAAATTCTGATCGGGATCTTGCGGGCTGAGGCCGAGTGAGCCTTGGCGAGCAGATTACCGCTGTTGTGGAATCAGGGCAGGTGGACATTCACGCTCTGAGGGCATCCTTCTCCGGCTTAAGCTCATTCTTTTTGAATTCCTGCCAATACGCACCTTCGAAGAAGGTCATTGAGACAATGTTCTTCTGCAGAAGGCTGATGGTGAACAGGCTTCCTATTTCTTCGGCCCGGCTAGCGTCGGTGCAGCGGTCCTCGGTGCCGTCATCAATGCCCGAGGCCGGGCCTTTCTTGACTGCGTCGTACACCCTGTCGTAGAAAGTGGTGAACTCCACCGTCAGCTGATCCTTGTCACGAAAGCCGCTGTAGATGGGGATGATCGAGAAACCTTCATCGCTGTTCGAGTCGTGATCCTGCAGGTTGCCGAAATTTTTCACCCAGCCGATGTACACCTTGCGATCCTCCATGCTGAACATGTACAGGCGCTTGTTGAACAACGAATCAAGCAGTAATGCCTGGTGGGTGCTGGTTGGCAGCATGGTTTCAAGGATGAAGGAGCGTGTGAGGTAGTCGTTTTTCAGGCCGTGGCGATACCGGGTGATTTTAAAGCGGACCTTTGCCGCCAGATAGGCGTAAAGCGGTGCTGTGAGAATGGCGACAAGCATCGTCGAAAACAGATGCTGTTCCGTAGAGGTGGTAAAACCCCGATTCTCGAAAAGGGCGGCCAAGCCATAGAAACCGTCGGTGAACCACTCGATGAAAAACGCCAACGCCAGCCATGGCGATGCGAGGACGAGCCCCCTCATTGCGATATGCAGATACAGTGACTGCCCTTCATATTTCGCGATGAGGGTCTTGTCGTAGAAGTTGTATTTACAGTAGATGAAGCCGCAGATCAGGATGGGCAGAACGAGGAGAAAACCCATTGTCGATGCCTAGTGCGTCTTCGAAATCGCTTGCTTGGCTGCCTCGCAGGCGCGCGCAAAATCAGCGTCTTGCAGGATGGTCGATGCCGAAATCGAGACGGCGCCATGGTCGCTGACCTGCACTTGTTCAGCGACCGCATTGAGCCGCCTGGCGATTGCCAGGGACTCTTCCGACGGAGGGGAAACCCATTGCAGCAGGGTTTCCCAAATATTTTTGTGGCTCATGCAGTCACTCCTCTTCCATGCATTGCCTGAACACGTACTTCAAGCATAGCAACGCACTTACTGAAGGCTGCTATAGGCTGCCAATCCGTGTGCGGAGGCTAGCATACCGCAACCTTTGCACCTGGATGAGCAGATGAGCGAGCAGGGGTGTTTCGTTTCGTGTCGAGGAGTGCTTTGCGTTCCGCCCCCACCGGGGCCGCGCAGGGCTTAAGGTTTGTGCTTGCCTGTGGTTTTACCGGCGCAGTTCGGTAGCAAACTGCACTGCCTTCAACTGCAACTGCGCAGGCCTGCCCCAGAACGCGCCGTGGCGCACGATCACCCGTTCATGAATGGCCGCCGCCACCGCCGCAGCAGCATTGTGTGCCTTGAACAGAACAAAGCTCGCCTCGTTACCAACCTTCAAACCATAGTCCTGCTTGCCCATCACCCCGGCACTGGCTTCGGTCGCCATTTCCAGCGCAACCCGCAGCTCCTCGTCGGTATTGAAGCCCGAGCGGTAGCTGACCAGCATGGCCCGCTGCAGCATGTCGCCATTGCCGTAGGGCCACCAGGCGTCCTGGATGTTGTCGTTGCCGGTAAATACCCGCACGCCGCCGTTACGCAGGCGCAGCACGGGTGGGAACGCATGTTCGCCGGGGGCGTTAGTCATGATGGATATGCCAGCGGCGGCCAGTACTTCGGCCGTGCGGTCGACAACAGCATCGGATACGTCGCCCAGGCCATAGGCGTGGCTGACCGCCACCAGGCCTTGCATGCCCAGTGCCTGGGTGCGCGCGGCGATGCGTTGGAGCTGAGCGATGCAGATGTCGCCGGGTTCGTGCAGGTGGATATCAACCTTCACGCCGTGGCGCTCGGCGATACCGAACACGATGTCCAGCTGGGCGTCGGCCTCGCCATCCAGTGTGGTGGGGTCGATGCCGCCGACCACCTGTACGCCTTCGCGGATGGCCGCTTCCATCACTTCAGCCGTGCCGGGGCAGCTCACCACGCCTGCCTGGGGGAAGGCCACCAGCTCGATGTCGACAAGGTCTTTCCACTTGTCCCGGGCTTCGAGAATGGCGTGCAGGTTGGTCAGGCCGGTGGTGGCGTCCACGTCCACGTGACAGCGCATGGCCAAGGTGCCGAATGAGGCGGCCTGGCGGATCAGCGCATCGGCGCGTTCGACGATGGGCGGGGCGCTGGCGAGTTCGCGCTTTTCCACGGCCAGGCGTTCGCGCAGGCTGCCGACCGGTTGGTGCGGGCGCCAGCGGTCGCCGACGAAGCTTTTGTCCAGGTGGATATGGCCGTCGACAAAGCCCGGTAGCACCAGCAGGCCTTCGAGGTCGATGGTTTCACGGGCTGGGGTGCTGGCGCGTTGCGGGCCGATGTGGGTGATGCACCCGTTGGTTACGGCAATGTGCAGGGGCAGGCCATCGGCGTCGATGGCGTTGATGAACTCACGGTCGTTCATGATCGGGCCTTTTCTACTGAGGCTTGGGTGACGTACCACGGTAGGGGGGATGCGGGTATGTCTCCAATTAATTATCAGGATCGGGTGCAGTGCATTTATGGATGCAGGCCAAGGCAGGTTGGCCTGCATTAAAAAGCCCACTGATATCGATGCCGATAATTAACTTTCAAAGCCTTCGATCTCGGCCCACGATTGCCCACCAGACCCGCCCAGCCGCCAGCTACGGCGCCTTCCAGGGCAGGTCGCCACACACAATAAAAACAAATGCCGTGTCGGAGTCCCCATGACGCAAGATTCCAAGCTGCTGCGTGCCGCGCTGATTTTCATCGCCTGTACCTCTTTCATCGTCTGTGGCGTACAACCCATCTTCATGGGGTTGGTCACGGAGCAACTGAGCCTGTCACTCGATCAGCAGGGCTGGGTGGTGTCGGTCGAGATGATCGGCATGACCCTGGGTACCTTGCTTTGCCCGGTGCTGATGAAGCGCCATGGCGGGCGCAGCCTGTGCCTGTTGGTTGGCGCCCTGTGCGTGGCCTTGAGCATCGCGACCGCCTTTGCCACCACCAACACCATGCTACTGATCGTGCGCCTGGCGGCCGGCACCTGTGCGGGGCTGGTGTATGCGTATGCGGTGTCCACGCTGGGCCGCTTGCCCAACCAGGACCGTTCGTTCGGGTTGATGCTGTTGCTGCAAACCCCAGAGTACTCGCTGTTTTCCGCAGCGTTGCCGTTGCTGGCCGCGCAGAGTGGCACGGTAACCGCCCTGTGCGCGTTCGGCCTGTGGTACTTGCTCATCTGTGGCGCCAGCCTGGTGCTGCCGCGTCGCCCAGCGGCGTTGCTGGCCAGTGGCGAAGCCTCGCCTGCCCAGGGTGGTTCGGCGCGCACGGGGCGCACTGCGTTGGTGGGCATGCTGTTCATGCAGATCGCCATCTACTGCGTATGGGGCTTCATTGACCAGTTGGCGCGAGACCAGGGTATCAGCGGGGTGGATATCGGCTGGGCGTTTGGCCTGTCGGCCCTTGGTGGTTTGCCGGGTGCGGGGCTGCCTAGCCTGCTGGGTGCGCGGGTCAATCGCCAGCTGATGATCGCCGGAGGGCTGGTGGCGGTGTTCATTTCCATCGCCATGCTCACCGGCCATACCCGCACGCCGATGCAGTTGTTCGTGGCGTTGTTGCTGATCAACTTTGGCTGGGTGCTGTCGTTGTCTTACTACATGGCGCTGATCACCACCAACGACCCGACTGGCAAGCTCACGCCTTTGGTCAGCATTACCTTGATGGGGGCGGCAGCGGTGACGCCGGCGCTGATCGCCATGTTGGTGGAGGGCTCCAACCAGCAGCTGATTTTCCTGTTGGGTACCGGGGCGTTGGTGATTGCCTTTGCGGTCACCTGCCTTGGTGCAGGTCGCAGGGGGATGCCCAGCAAGGCTGCTTACTGAGCATACCCCTGGTAGCAGCCAATACCGGCCCAGGCTTCAGCCCCCGGCAATTGGTTCCGGCAAGCCCTTTACGCCGGGGTTGAGCGCGAACACGCCGCCGGCCAGTGGCTGTTCGCTCAGGTCGATGCCTTGTGGGCGAATCGATGTCACGAACAGCGTATCCAGCTGCGGGCCGCCGAATGCGCACATGGTCGGTTTCTTTACCGGTAGCGGCAGGGCGCGGTCCAGTTTCCCTTCGGGGGTAAAGCGCAGTACCTGGCCGGCATCGATCGCGCAAATCCAGTAGCAACCTTCGGCATCTACCGCAGCCCCGTCAGGTCGGCCGGGGTGCTGGTTCATGTCGACGAATATTCGGCGGTTGTGCGGTGTGCCGCTATCGATGTCGTAGTCGAAGGCCCAGATCAGCTGAACGCTGGGGTGCGAGTCGGAGACATACAGTGTTTTGCCGTCCGGGCTGAACGCCATGCCGTTGGGCACGATCAGCTTGTCCAGTCGTGCTTGCATTGGCTTTACCGTTGCGTCCGCCGTCGCGTCATATCGGTAAAGCGCACCCACCTGTTCGGCGCCCATGTTTGTTTGCATCGTACCGGCCCAGAAGCGCCCCTGGCGGTCGCAACGCCCGTCATTGAAACGCATGCCGGGCCTCGCGTGTTCGACGCTGGCGCGCTTGTCGGCAACCAGGCGACCGTCAGCCTGGGGGGTGAGGTGGAAGACCCCGCTCTCCATGGCCCCAAGCCAGTGGCCTTGCTGGCTACGGACGATGCAGCCGAGCATTTCGTCTGCGGCCCAGTGACGGGTCTGGCCATCTGGTTGCCAGCGGTGCAGGCGGCCTGCCGGTATATCCACCCAGTACAAGGCATTTTCCTGCGGGTGCCAGACCGGGCTTTCGCCTGTGGCATTGCGTGCATCGGTAATCAGTTCGGCTGTCATGGAAGAATTGCGCACTCCATCTGGGTTTAGTCGCCAAAAGGGCCGGCAGCGGTGAAGGCGCCACCTTGCAGGTGGGCTGTCGGGTCATCTGTAGCGGGCTTTGGCTGCTGCTCCAGGGCCGGGCGGAAGCGCTCGGCACTGTCCTTCGGATTAAAGTCCAGGTGTGCGGCGTGGCGGTTGTTCCACCAGAGGTCGCGGTTGGCCGAGACGCCGTACACCACGGTATGGCCGACTTTTTCGGCAAGCAATGCGCGCTCTACCAGATGCGCCAGGTCGCCGTAGCTCAGCCAGGTGGACAGCATGCGCACATTGCGTGGTGCGGGGAACGAAGAGCCGATGCGCAGGCTGACGGTTTCGATGCCGTAGCGGTGGAAGTAGAACGTGGCCAGGTCTTCGCCGTAGGCCTTCGACAGCCCGTAGTAGCAGTCTGGTCGGCGCGGCGAATGCGCATCTACCTGTTCGCCTTGAGGGTAAAAGCCGGTGACATGGTTCGAGCTGGCGAACACCACGCGCTTGATGCCGTGCTTTCGGGCGGCCTCATAGATGTGGAAGGTACCGACGATGTTGGCTTGCAGAATCTCTTCGAAGGCACGCTCGGTGGAGATGCCGCCCAGGTGCACGATGGCGTCCACATCCTGGGCCAGGGCCAATACGCCGGCCTTGTCGGCCAGGTCGCAGTTGATGACTTGCTCATGCTCGCCTGCAGCCGCTGCCATGGGGCTGATGTCTGATACGCGCACGATGTTGGCGTGTGCTTGCAGTGCTTCGCGGAGCACTTGCCCGAGCCCGCCGGCGGCGCCGGTGAGCAGCAGGCGGTTGAAGGGTTTGCGGTGGGTCGTGGTCATTGTCGGATGCCTTTTGCTGAAACTGCATGAGGGTGCCGTGGTGCAACGACACCGGCATGGTCGGGCGGTTGCCCTTACAGGAAGTTGTACTGGATACCCAGGCGCCAACGGGCCTGGCGATCGTCCGTGTAGCTGTTGACCTTGATGTCACCCACTTCCATGAAGGGCGCCCACTGTTTGTTGAGCTTGTACTTGATGATCAGGTTCTGCTCGTAGTCGCGCTTCTTGTTGTCGTAGCGGATGTAGTCGGTGGTGAAGTGGATGTACTGGTATTCGAATGCCCACGGGCCGCTGGGGGTGTAGCCGAGCCAGCCTTCAAGGCGGGTGGTGTTCTGGTTGTCCTTGGCGCGGTCCGCCTTGCTGTGGTCGATCTGGTCGCGGTCGAGGCTGCGTGCGTCGTGGCGTACGCGGGTGGCGACGTACCAGGTGTCGCTGAGCTTGTAGTTGTACTTCAGGCCGAACTTGTAGGTGGTTGCGTCCTTGGAGCTGTCCATCTGGAAGGCGGGGGTCCAGGTCGACTTGGGGCTCATCTTGTAGTTGTAGTCCACGGTGAACTCATGGCCGTTGTTGACCATGTTGTCGTAGGCGACGTCTTCGCGGTCGCCGGCAGTCTTGTATTTGATTTCTGCGGCAAACCCCAGGCCGCTGTCCTTGCGGTAACTCAGCTTTATCCGGTCGGAGTGAATGCTGTCGTCTTCGGTGAACGTGTGCCGGTAGTTGATGCTGGCGGAGTCTGCGCAGGCGTAGAACGACAGGCCGAGCGTACTGGCGGCGATGAGGCGGCGAAGTGTGTTGTTCATGCGATCTCTTTTTTTGTTTTTGTTGAGGACGTGATGAGGCGTGTGAGCAAGGTGGGTGAGGTGGTGAGCGCTCCGTGATTTTTAAAATAAGTTATCGTACGACTGTGGGGCTGTCTACGAATTATTGAAATGTTGTCTGATCACATTGCTGGATGGCTCTAAATCGGTGGTTGTGGCTTTTTGTATGCTTTGTGATGGGGGTCACAGGGTGGGGTTTAGCAGGCTATTCACGACTATTTCGTCGGTTTGAAGTGGTGCTTTTCAAATGTTGTATGATGACGTAGGATTGCCCTCAGAGCGTGACTCACCCGCCACAAATCCAATAAGAAGGCTCAGACGTCCATGATCATTACTGCTGTAAACGTCCAGGTGTTTTCCTACCCCACGCGCCGCGCTGTAGACAGCGCCGGCCATGCCCATCCGGGCGACGTGACCCAGGCCAAGATGGCCTTGCTACGCATCAAGACTGAGTGCGGCAACGAAGGCTTCGCCTTCGGCGCTCCCGAGCTGATCCGCCCGTATGTGCTGGATGGCTTCGTGCGCAAGGTGCTGGTTGGCGCCAATGCCTTCGACCGTGAAAAGATCTGGCACGACCTGGCGCACTGGCAGCGCGGCAGCGCAAGCCAGCTCACCGACCGCGCCCTGGCACTGGTCGAGCAGGCCCTCTGGGACTGGGCCGGGCGCAAGCTCAAGGTGCCGGTGCACAAGCTCATCGGTGGCTACCGCGACAAGGTTCCGGCGTACGGTTCGACCATGTGCGGTGACGAGCTGCCGGGCGGCCTGTCGACCCCTGAAGAGTACGGCCGTTTCGCCGAGACCCTGGTCAAGCGCGGCTACAAGGCGATCAAGCTGCACACCTGGATGCCGCCGGTGTCGTTCGCCCCGAGCGTGAGCATGGACATCAAGGCCTGCGCCGCCGTACGTGAAGCGGTCGGCCCCGACATCGCGCTGATGATCGACGGCTATCACTGGTACAGCCGCACCGAAGCGCTGACCGTCGGCCGTGCCCTGGAGAAGCTGAATTTCGCCTGGTTCGAAGAGCCGATGATGGAAGACTCGGCCGAGTCCTACGCGTGGCTGGCCGCCCAGTTGGACATCCCCGTGCTGGGCCCGGAAAGCCTCGGTGGCAAACACCTGAGCCGCGCCAGTTGGGTCAAGAACGATGTCTGTGACATCCTGCGTGCCGGCGTTGCCGGGGTCGGCGGTATCGCCCCGTGCCTGAAGGTCGCGCACATGGCCGAAGCGTTTGGCATGGATTGCGAGATCCACGGCAACGGCGCGGCCAACCTGGCGGTGGTCGGCGCGATCAAGAACTGCACCTGGTACGAGCGCGGCCTGCTGCACCCGTTCCTCAACTATGACGAAGTACCGGCCTACCTCAAGCGCCTGGTCGACCCGATGGATGAAGACGGCTTCGTGCACCTCTCCGACCTGCCTGGCCTGGGGGAGGAGATCGACTTCGACTACGTCGAGACCAACACGCTGCAGAGCTTCTGATTCGTGCATCGCGGCACGCCTTGGTGCGTGCCGCCCGAGAGTCCAATAACTATAAAAAGGCTATCTCACATGAGCGTTCTCCCCAAATTCTGGGCGGGGGTCCTGGCCGCATCGCTGGCGATGACGTCGGTACCTGCCGCTTTCGCCAAGACCCCCGCCGACCAGTTGATCGTCGGCATGAGCATGATCAACCTGCTGTCGCTCGACCCGGCCGCCGCCACCGGCCTGGATGTCTCCGAGGTCAATGCCAACCTCTACGACATGCTGCTGGTGCAGGACGTCAAGCAGCCGGACCAACTGGTACCGGCCCTGGCGCAAAGCTGGCAGGTCAGCGACGACCGCAAGACCTTGACCTTCACGCTGCGCCCCGGCGTGACCTTCCAGTCGGGCAACCCGCTCACTGCCGAAGACGTCGCCTGGTCGTTGCAGCGCGTGCTCAAGCTCAATCTGGCCCTGGCCTCGACATGGAAGGCTTACGGCTTCACCGCCGGCAACGCCGCCCAGTACCTGCGCGCCGCCGACGAGCACACCTTTGTCCTCGAGCTGCCGCGGCCAACCGACCCGATGTTGGTGCTCAACACCCTGGCGACCTCGCCCAGCGCCTTTATCCTCGACCGCAAAGTGGTTCAGCAACACCAGAAGGGCGACGACATGGGCGGCGCCTGGCTGACCACCCACGCCGCCGGCAGCGGCCCGTTCATCCTCAATGACTGGCGCGCCAACGATGTGATCCTGATGAGCCGCTACGACGGTTACTGGGGTGGCCCGGCCAAGCTCAAGCGCATCGTCATGCGCAACATGACCGAGTCGCAGTCGCTGCGCCTGATGGTCGAGCGCGGGGACCTGGACCTGGCCAAGGGCATGTCCGCACCCGACATCGAAGCCCTGGAGAAGTCCGACAAGGTGCGCACCCAGACCGTGCAGCGCGGGACCCTCTACTACGTTGCCCTGAGCGTCAAGAACAAGCCCTACGATGACGCCCGCGTGCGCCGCGCGGTGCGTTCGCTGATCGACTATCAAGGCATCAACCAGACCGTCATGCCGCACTACGGCCAGCTCAACCAGCGCCCATTGCCGCTCGGCCTGCCGGCACGGCTGGACGATCCGGGCTACACCCTGAACGTCGCCGAGGCGAAAAAACTGCTGACCGAAGCCGGTTACCCGAATGGCTTCAAAACCACCATCCGCGTGCTCACCGAGCCGCCATTCATCAACATCGCCTCCAGCCTGCAGGCGACCCTGGCCCAGGCCGGCATCCAGGCGACCATCGTCACCGGCACCGGCAACCAGATCTACGGCGCCATGCGCGAACGCAGCTTCGACATCCTGGTCGGCCGCGGCGGTGGCGGGGCCGAGCGTCATCCGCATTCGAGCCTGCGGACCCTGGTGTACAACCCGGACAACCGCGACGAAGCCAAGCTGAGCAACTTCCAGGGCTGGCGCACGTCGTTCTACAGCCCCGAGTTGAACGCGCTGATCGAGCAGGCCGAAGTCGAGCCTGACAAGACCAGGCAACTGGCCCAGTACCAGCAGATCCAGAAGACCCTGGACGCGCAGGTCGGGGCGATCCTGCCGGTGTCGCAGATGACCGACACCGTGGTGGTCTACCACGATGTTCAGGATTACCAGACCCACAGTGCGGCCACCACCCGCTACAAAGACGTCTACAAGTCGCGATGAGCGGGAGCGGGGCGTGCGCGCCCCGAACGCCTCGGTGTTGGCTGAACGCATTTTCAGGAGCCTGTTATGTTAGTTTCGACTGCCTCTGTGCTGGGCACGCGCGTGTCTGGCACTGCCCGCCGGGCCAGCACGGTCCTGGTGACCCTGCTCGGTCTGTTGGCGCTGACCTTCTTCATTGGTCGGGTGATGCCGCTGGACCCGGTGCTGGCCGTGGTCGGGCCGGACGCCGACAGCTCCACCTACGATCAGGTGTACCGGGCGATGGGCCTGGACCAGCCGATCTGGGTGCAGTTCGGGCTGTACCTCAACGACCTGCTCCACGGTGATTTCGGCAACGCCCTGCTGACCGGCCACCCGGTGCTGGACGACATCAAGCGGGTGTTCCCGGCGACCATCGAGTTGGCCACCCTGGCGATCCTCTTCGGCATCGTCATCGGCTTGCCACTAGGCGTGGTCGCGGCCAGCAACCAGGGCCGCCTTGGCGACCATGTGGCACGGGTGATCACCCTGTTCGGTTACTCCACGCCGATCTTCTGGGTCGGCATGATGGGCCTGCTGGTGTTCTACGCCTGGCTCGGCTGGGCCGGCGGGGCAGGGCGCATCGACCTCGCCTACGACGGCATGGTGCCGGACATCACCGGCCTGCTGCTGATCGACACGGCCCTGGCCGGCGACTGGGAAGCCTTCACCAGCGCGCTGCGGCACATCGTCCTGCCGGGGCTGATCCTGGGCCTCAACTCGGTCGCCTACATCAGCCGCATGACCCGCAGCTTCATGCTTGAACAGCTGTCCCAGGAATACATCATCACCGCCCGGGTCAAGGGCCTGTCGCGCCGCCAGGTGGTCTGGGGCCATGCCTTTCGCAACATCCTCGTGCAACTGCTGACGGTGGTCGCTTTGGCCTACGGCTCGCTGCTCGAAGGCGCGGTACTGATCGAAACGGTGTTTGCCTGGCCAGGTTTCGGCCAGTACCTGACCAGCAGCCTGATGCTCGGGGACATGAACGCGGTGATGGGCTGTGTGCTGGTGATCGGGCTGATCTTCGTGGCCTTGAACCTGATCAGCGACGCCCTGTACAAGGTGTTCGACCCAAGGACCCGTTAAGCCCCGCGCGGCCAGCGCGAACACAGTGCATGACTATAAAAACAAGGACAGCCACATGAAAACTGTACTTCCGATCCTGCGCCTGAGCCTGCTGGGTGCGATGCTGGCACTGGGGCCGATGGCCGCCGTGCAGGCCAAGACCCCCGCCGACCAGTTGATCGTCGGCATGAGCATGGTCAACCTGTTTTCCATCGACCCGGCCAATGCCCCGGGCCTGGATGCCTCCGGGGTCAACGCCAACCTGTATGACACGCTGGTCAAGCGCGACCAGGGCAACCCGGAAAAACACCTGCCACAGTTGGCCGAACGCTGGGAGATCAGCGAAGACGGCAAGCAGGTCACCTTCCACCTGCGCAGCGACGTCAAGTTCCATTCCGGCAACCCGCTCACCGCCGAAGACGTGGCCTGGTCGCTGTACCGCGTGATGAAACTCAACTTCGGCCTGGCCACCACCTGGAAGGCCTACGGCTACAGCGTCGACAACATTCAGGGGCTAATCCGCGCCATTGACCCGCACACCCTGGTGGTCGAGCTGCCGCAGCCCGCCGACCCGCTGCTGCTGATCGACTCGCTGGCGATCTCGCCCAGCGCGGTCATCGTCGACCGCCAGGAAGCCTTGAAGCACGAGAAGGACGGCGACCTGGGCGCCGCCTGGCTGGTCACCAACGAGGCCGGCAGCGGCCCGTTCACCCTGACCAAGTGGAGCGCCAACGACGCCTTGGTGATGACCCGCTTCGACGGCTACTGGGCGGGCCCTGCAAAAATGAAGCGGGTGCTGGTGCGGCACATGACCGAGTCGCAATCACTAAGGCTGATGCTCGAGCGCGGTGACCTCGACCTGGTCTACGGCATGGCCGCGCCAGACATCAAGGCCATCGAGCGCTCGCCCAAGCTGCAGGTGCAACCGCTGCAGCGCGGCACCATGTACTACGTGGCGATGAGCATGAAGCAGCCCGAATTCGCCAACCAGAAAGTCCGCGAAGCGGTGCGCAACCTGATCGACTACAAAGGCATCGACGAGCAGGTCATGCCGCACTACGGCATGCTCAACCAGCAGCCGATGCAGCTTGGCCTCGACGCCCGCCTGCCGGACCCAGGCTACAAGATGGATGTCGCCAAGGCCAAGGCGTTGCTCGCCGAAGCCGGCTACCCGCAAGGCTTCACCACCACCATCCGGACCTTGTCCGAGCCGCCGTTCATCGACATCGCCGCGCGCATGCAGTCGACGCTCGCCGAAGGCGGGATCAAGGCCAGCATCGTCACCGGCACCGGCAACCAGGTGTATGGCGCGATGCGCGCGCGCAACTTCGAGATGATCGTGGCGCGCGGTGCCGAGCGCTACCCGCACCCGTACTTCAGCCTGCGCACCTTTGTCTACAACCCGGACAACAGCGACAGCGCGGGCCTGCCCAACTTCCAGGGCTGGCGCGCGTCGTTCTTCGATCAACAGCTCAATGCGCTGATCGACCAGGCGGGCGTCGAGCGTGACGCCGCCAAGCGCGTGAGCCTGTACCACCAGGCCCAGCAGCGCTACGACCAGCAGGTCGGGCCGATCATGATGCTCTCGCAGATGACCGACACCGCGGTGAGCGCGGTGGACGTCAAGGGCTTTACCGGCGATGACGCCGAGGCGACCCGTTACCTGGGCGTCTACAAGCAACGCTGAACCTGTCCGCGGGCGCCAGCGGGCGCTCCGGGCGGCCATGATTTCACACCGAGAACATGCCGATGATTGCCAACATGTCTTCTACCCAAGCAAGCGCCAAGCCGCAGGCCGACACCACGCCGGCTTCCAGCCTCGACGCCTTTTACAAAAGCAGCCTGCGGGTGCTGCGCCACCTGTTGCGCAACCCCATGACCCTGGCCGGGCTGCTGGTGGCCGTGCTGCTGATCGTGGTCGCCACCTTTGCCCCGTGGATCGCCACCCATGACCCGGTGGTGCAGAACCTCGCCAACGCCCTGCAGGCCCCCGGTGCCGCGCACTGGTTCGGCACCGACGAATACGGCCGCGACATCTTCAGCCGGTTGGTCTACGGCTCACGCATCACCCTCTACATCATTACCCTGGTGACCGTTATCGTCGGACCGATCGGGCTGTTCATCGGCACTGTGTCGGGCTACTACGGTGGCATCGTCGACACGGTGTTCATGCGCATCACCGACATCTTCATCTCGTTCCCCAGCCTGGTCCTGGCACTGGCGTTCATCGCTGCCCTTGGCCCTGGCCTGGAGCATGCCGTGGTCGCCATCGCGCTGACCTCGTGGCCACCGATCGCACGGCTGGCAAGGGCTGAAACCCTGTCGCTGCGCAAGGCCGACTTCGTTGTCGCGGTCGAGCTGCAGGGCGCCTCGTCGACGCGCATCATCCTGCGTCACATCGTGCCGATGTGCCTGTCGTCGGTGATCATCCGCCTGACCATGAACATGGCCGGGATCATCCTCACCGCCGCGGCGCTGGGCTTTCTCGGCCTTGGCGCACAGGCGCCGCTGCCGGAGTGGGGCGCGATGATCTCCACCGGTCGACGCTACATGCTCGAATGTTGGTGGCTGGTGGCGGTACCGGGTGCGGCGATCATGCTGGTGAGCCTGGCGTTCAACCTGCTGGGCGATGGCCTGCGGGACATTCTCGACCCGCGTAGCGAGTAACTGGAGGCTTTATGTCGTCGCTCAAACTCAACGTCGAAGCGCTCAACGTACGCTTCGTCAACGGCAAGAAAGAAATGCACGCGGTGCGCGATGTGTCGTTCACCCTTGGCCGGGAAAAACTGGCCATCGTCGGCGAGTCCGGCTCGGGCAAGTCGACGGTGGGGCGCAGCTTGCTCAAGCTGCACCCCGGCAGCACGCAGATCACCGCCAAGGCCCTGCAGTTCGGCGATGTCGACCTGCTCAGCGCCAGCGAAAAGGCCATGCAGAAGATTCGTGGCCAGCGCATCTCGATGATCATGCAAGACCCCAAGTACTCGCTCAACCCGGTGGTCAAGGTTGGCGACCAGATCGCCGAGGCGTACTTGGCGCACCACAAGGCCAGCCGCAGCGAGGCACGCGAGCGGGTCATGCTGATGCTGGAAAAGGTCCATATCCGCGACCCGAAACGCGTCTACAACCTGTACCCGCATGAAGTCAGCGGCGGCATGGGCCAGCGCATCATGATCGCCATGATGGTCATCACCAACCCGGAGGTGATCATCGCCGACGAGCCGACCTCGGCACTCGACGTGTCGGTGCGCCAGCAGGTGCTCAACGTACTCGAAGAGCTGGTGGTCGAGCAGCAGATGGGGCTGATCTTCGTCAGCCACGACCTCAACCTGGTGCGCAACTACTGTGACCGGGTGTTGGTGATGTACGCCGGGCGGGTGGTCGAGTCGCTCGCCGCGTGCGACCTGCAATATGCCGAACACCCGTATACCCGTGGCCTGCTGGCGGCCTTGCCGAGCATGGACAACCGCCGCCCGCGCTTGCCGGTACTGCAACGCGACCCGCTCTGGCTCACCTGCTGAGGTAACTGACATGTCCATGATCCAAGCACAATCGCTGAACCTGAGCTTCGGCGTTGGCGCCACCCTCAACCAGGTGCTGCACGACGTCGACCTGACCGTCGAGGACGGCGAGTCGTTCGGCCTGGTCGGCGAGTCGGGCTCCGGCAAGACCACCGTGCTGCGCTGCCTGGCCGGCCAGTACCGGCACTGGAGCGGGGCCCTGAGCATTGCCGGCGGTGCGTTGCAGCACAAGCTGCCCAAGGAGCACTTTCGCAAGGTGCAGATGGTCTTCCAGGACCCCTACGGCTCGTTGCACCCGCGGCACACCATCGACACCGCCTTGCGCGAGCCGCTGACCATTCATGGCATGGCTGATCGCGACGACCGGATCAACGACATCCTGGTCAAGGTCGGCCTCAATGACAGCTTCCGCTACCGCTATCCGCACCAGTTGTCGGGCGGTCAGCGCCAGCGTGTGGCGATTGCCCGCGCGCTGATCCTCGAGCCGCGTGTGTTGCTGCTGGATGAGCCGACCTCGGCGCTGGATGTCTCGGTGCAGGCGGAGATCCTCAACCTGCTGGCAGACCTGCGCCAGCGCGAGAAGCTCACCTACCTGATGGTGACCCACGACCTGGGGGTGGTCAGCCACCTGTGCGACAAGGTCGCGGTGATGCAGCAAGGGCGCATCGTCGAGCGCCTCGACAGCCAAGCGTTGAGCCAGGACCTCGCCCGTCATGACTACACCCGCATGCTGGTCCAGGCCAGCCGTGACTTCAGCGCCGAATCGCCGCGTGCCGTCTCTGCCTGAACCCCTCCCAAGCCTTGCGCCTGAGCCTGCGGGGCAGGGCGCACAGGGCTGCCGATCAAGGAATCCACCATGCCTCATTGCATTATCGATTGCCCGGCCAGCTTGGCTGAGCGGGTTGGCGAGCAGACGCTGCTGGCCGCCGTGCACGACGCCATCGATGCCAGCGGGCTGTTCAAGCCCGGCGACATCAAGGCGCGGCTGAACACCTTCAGCCATTACCGCTGCGGCGCCGGGCAGGATGATTTCGTGCATGTCGCACTGTACCTGTTCGCCGGGCGCAGCGCCGAGCAGCGGCGCAGCCTCGCCTCGGCGGGGGTGGCGGCGCTGGTCGGCCTGCTGCCCGAGGTCGAGGCGCTATCAATGGATGTGAGGGAAATGGCCCGGGAGACCTTCGTCAACCGCAGCCAGTACCTCGAGCAAGCCGCGTTGACGGCCTGAGCCACGCGGCTCGGCCGCTCAAGCGTGGCGTTATCAATGGCAAAAACAAGGAAGATAAAAACCATGCCGTATGCACACCCTGCTGTCGCTGCACGCAAACACCCACTGGCGGGTGCACTGCTGAGTGCCCTGGCCATGGGCTGCAGCCTGCCGCTCTGGGCGCTGGACGCGCCCGCCAAACTCCAGGTGCCGACGCTGGCCTACGATGAGCAACAGATCATCCTGGTCTGGGAGAAGCCGGCCGATCACGCCGAGATCGTCGATTACCATGTCTATGCCAATGGCAAGCTGCTCGGTGGCAGCAACGCCAACAACGACCAGGTCTCACCGGCCAAGCCTTACATCGACCACTTCTACGAGCAGGACACGCAGAACTTCCATCACCGCATCGCCATTCACAGCTTCACTGCCCAAGGGCTTGCGCCCGATACTGAATACCGCTTCACCGTGCGTTCGGTCGATCGCAACGGCAAGGAGTCGGCCGACAGCCCTGTGGTGGTGCAGCGAACCACGGCCGTCCCGGCACTGTTTGACGTGCAGCAGTACGGTGCCAAGGGTGATGGCAAAGCGCTCGACACGGCCGCCATCCAGCGTGCCATCGACGCTTGCAGCAAGGGCTGCAAGGTGCTGCTGCCTGCCGGCACGTACAAGAGCGGGGCGCTCTACCTCAAGAGCAACATGACCCTGGAAATCGCCGAGGGCGCTACCCTGCTGGGCTCCGAGCGTGCCGAGGACTACCCGCGCGAAGGCTATATCCAGTACCCGTACTCCACCACCGTGCGCCCGGCCTCGCTGATCAACGCGTTGCCGCGCGACCCGCAGGCGCATCAGGCCTTCGAGAACATCCGCATCGTAGGCAAGGGCACCATCGACGGCAATGGCTGGAAGCGTAACCCGGACGTGATCGACGAGCGCGGGCAGGCCTTGCCCTTCTACCTGCCCAGCGACAACACCCGCTACATGCACGACGGCGTGCTGGCCAGGGCCCAGGTGGAGCGGGCGGTGGCCGAGGGCATGAACGTCAAGGACGCCTACGGCCAGATGCGCTCCTCGCTGATTACCCTGCGCAATGTGACCAACGTGTTCTATGGCGGCTTCACGGTGGTCAACCCGGCCTATCACGGCATCATGAACCTGGAAACGCAGAATGTGGTACTGGCCAACACCACGCACCGTACCTACGACGCCAACAACGGCGACGGTATCGAGTTTGCCAACAGCCGCGGCGCGCTGGTGTTCAACAACTTCTTCGACACCGGTGACGACTGCGTCAACTTCGCCGCTGGCACCGGTGCGGGTGCGGTCCACCAAAAGCCGCAGGAAGATGCCTGGATCTTCAACAACTATTTCCGCAAAGGCCATGGAATGATCGTGGCGGGCAGCCACACCGGCGCCTGGATCCAGAACATCCTGGCCGAAGACAACGTTTCGGACGGCACAGATACCGGCTTGCGCATGAAAAGCACCAACTTCATGGGCGGTGGCGCACGCCACGTGACCTTCCGTGATTCAGCCATTCGCAATACCGCAAAACAGGCCTTCATCTTCACCCTGGATTACAACGACCCGAACGCCAAGCTCGACTACAAGCGCTCGACGGTGGCGGGGCAGTTCCGTGACATCAAGGTCAGCGACGTGAGCGTGGAAAACGCCAGCACCGCTGCCATCGAGGTGAAGGGCGATAGCAGCCATGGCGCCTGGCATCAGGGGCTGGTGTTCGAGCGTGTACGTTTCAGCGGGCCGGCCCCGGTCAAGATCGATGGCCTGAAAGATTCGCGCTTCGTCGGGCTTCGCTTCACCCACACCGGGGGCGCCAACCCTTGGCAGGTACAGGGCAGCCAAGGGCTGGCCTTCACGGACGTGGAGCCTGCGCCTTAGCTTCAGGCCTCGCTGTAAAAAGCCTGTAGCCGTTGCGCCTCACGCAGGCGCGTACGGCTGTTGCTCAGGTGCAGGTACATGGCGGCGCGCGCCGCATCAACCTGGCGGCTGGCGATGGCATCGTAGATCTGCTGATGTTCGGCGTTGATACCGGCCAGGTAGGTGCTGCGGTTGCTTTGGCCGGTGTAGGCAGAGTTCATGCGCGTGCGGGGAATCATCTTGGTGCCCAGATGCTTCATGATATCGATCAGGTACTGGTTGCCTGCGGCCTTGGCAATTTTCAGGTGGAACTGGAAATCGGCGTTTGTCGTGCTGCCGGATTTTTCCGGGCCCTGCATCAAGGCTTCAAGTGCTTGATGCAGTTCTTCCAGCGCTTGCGGCGTGGCCCGTTCGGCGGCCATGCCGGCGGCTTGCACTTCGAGGCTCAGGCGGTACTCCAGCAGGTCGAGCACATCGGACAGCAGGCTGATGGTTGCCGGCCCCACGTTGAAGCTCTCCGGTGCCGGCATGTCCAGCACGAAGGTGCCCACACCGTGGCGGGTCTCGACCAGGCCCGCTGCCTGCATGCGCGACAACGCTTCGCGTATCACCGAGCGGCTGACACCTTCGGTTGCGATTAGGGTGGCTTCGGTGGGCAGCTTGTCGCCACGCTTGAGTGTGCCTTCGCGCATGCGCTCGGCGAAGCGTTCGACCAGCGCTTCGGCCAGGCGGCGGGGCGGTTGAGAGGGGCTGGCGGTGTGGTCTGGCATTGCTGTGCTCGCGTCTGAACAGCGGCCAGTATAGTGCGTTTTGGCACCAGGCTGCGGGTATACTCCGGGGTCTTCCGCTTATCAAGGGTTCACCCCATGGCAGCCGCCACCCCGGAAAAACGCCTGAATCTCGCCCAGCAACTGGTGCATGACCTGTCGCAGCAGATTCGCTCGGGTGAATTGCCAGCGGGTAGCAAATTGCCCACCGAAGAAGCAGTGACCAAAGCGCGAGGCGTAAGCCGTACCGTGGTGCGTGAAGCCATTTCTCGGTTGCAGGCCGAAGGCCTGGTCGAAACCCGCCGTGGTATCGGCACCTTCGTTGTAGACGCCATCCCGGCAGGTGACTTCCAGAGTACCAGCCCTGGAATGGGCGATGCTTACAACGAGGTGGCGATCATCGAGCTGCGGCTTTGCCTGGAGGTCGAGGCGGCTGCCATTGCCGCCCAGCGTGCTACCGCAGGGCAACTGGCTGCCATGCGGGCGGCGCTGGATGAGGCCGTTGATACGCAGTCAGCGCCCTGCATGCGAACCGACTTCGAGTTTCACCTGCAGATAGCCCAATGCACGGGCAACAGCTTTTTCATCGACACCATGACCCATCTCGGGCGTACCTTGTTGGCTGCGGCCCAGCAAGCCGTGCCCGGGGGCGATGCCCAGCAGCGGGCACTGGAGGCGCTGGAGCGCGAGCAAGTGCATGCTGCGATCACCCGCAAGGATGCCGGTGCTGCCCGTGCTGCCATGCGGCTGCACCTGGTCAACTGCCTGACACGCGCCCAGCGAAGCATCACCCAAGACGAACGGGGTGCCGAGCCGTAGGTGGCAGCACGGTGCATAGCAACACCGTATCCCCGGCCCTGGCCCATTGCCGTGCCTTGTCGCATGTTCAGCTCCCCCGCGTTTATCGTGTCAGTCCAGCCGAAAAAGCCGCGCAATGGCTCAATGTCTGTGGCAGTGTTGGGCATCTGGCCAGCCCCACAGGGACCGACATGCAAACTCGCAAAACCGGTGTTCGCGCCCAACAGGCCGACCGCACCCGGGACAACATTCTCAAGGCTGCGGTGAAGGTCTTCAGCAAGGAAGGCTTCACCGGTGGGCGCATCGAGCAGATCTCCACGCTGGCCAAGTCCAACGACCGGATGATCTATTACTACTTCGGCAGCAAGGAAAAGCTGTTCATCAGCGTGCTGGAGCATATCTACGCCAGCTTCAACCAGGCCGAAGCCAAGCTGCGCATCGACCTCGGCGACCCGGAACAGGCCCTGCGTGAGCTGGTGGCGTTCATCTGGGACTACTACGTGCGCCACCCCGAATTCGTCACCATCCTCGCCACCGAAAACCTTCACCAGGGCCAGCACGCGCGCAAGTCGCAGAACCTCAAGGCGCTGTCCGGTGAAGCGGTCGGCGTGCTGCGGCCGATCATTGAAGCAGGCCAGGCCAAGGGCCTGTTCCGCGACGACATCGACATCACCCACGCCTACCTGATGATTGCCTCGCTCTGCTATTTCTATAATTCCAATCGGCATACCCTCAGCTCGTTTCTGGCCGTAGACCTGGCCGACAACCAGGCCAAGGCCGACTGGCTGGTGTTTATCAGCGACCTTGCCCTGCGCGGCCTGCGTCGTTGACCCTCAGTGGCTGCCGGGGTTGGCGCGCACCTGCGCGGCCTTGGCCGCCAGCCCTTGCCAGGCGGGCTTGTCGGCAGCAAAGCGCTGGCGCAGGTAAGCCGCCAGGTCGGCGACCTGGCGGTCCGACAGGCTGTCCTTGAAGCCGGGCATGTAGCCCAGGTCACGGGTGGCCGGGGTGGCAATGCCGTGCAGCACCACGCGCAGCAGGTTGTCCGGTAGGGCGCTGTGGACGTTACTGTTGACCGCCATCGAAGGGCTGACCCCAAACAGCTTCGGCCCCAGCCCAGCGCTGTGGCAGGCCATGCATGCGCCTTTGAATACCCGCTCGCCGTTGCTCAGCGACACCTGCGTGTCCACCTGGGGCGCGGCCTTGGCGGCCACTGCCTGCGGCTCGCCGTCGAGTGAACCGAGGTAGTGGGCAATGGCACGCACGTCGCTCTTTGGCAGGGTGGCCAGTTCGCTGACCACCGGGCCCATGGGGCCGGCCGCTACACCGTGCTTTTCGGAGAAGCCGGTGCTCAGGTAGTTGAACAGTTCGTCTTCGCTCCACGGCGTGGATGATTTGCCCAGCGCATTCAGGGCCGGGGCTTCCCAGCCATCGACCATGCCGCCGGCCAGGTAGCTGCTGCCGCCTTTTTCTGCGCCCATCAGGTTGCGCGGCGAGTGGCAGGCTGTGCAGTGGCCAAGGCCGTCGACCAGGTAGGCGCCGCGGTTCCACTGGGCACTGCGCTGCGGGTCGGGCTGGTATTCGCCGCGTTGCAGAAACAGCGCATTCCAGCCGGCCATCAGTGGCCGCTGGTTGAACGGGAAGCGCATCTGGTTGGCGGGTGCTTCCTGGCGTACCGGAGTTTGCGACATCAGGTAGGCATACAGCGCCTGCATGTCGGCGTCGTTGATGTTGCGAAACGAGGTATAGGGAAACGCGGGGTACAGGTGCCGACCGTCGCGGCTGATGCCTTCGCGCATGGCCCGCTCGAAGGCGCCGAACGACCAGCGGCCGATGCCGGTTTCCGGGTCGGGCGTGATGTTGGTGCTGTACAGCGTGCCAAACGGTGTGTCCATCGCCAGCCCGCCTGCGTTGACCTTGCCGCCGCTGACCGTATGGCACACGGCGCAGTCACCGGCCGCCGCCACCTGGCGCCCACGCTCCAGCATCGCGGCGCTCCAGCTGCCAGCGCCTGGCGGGGTGACCGGGGCGATTTCGGCGCGCCAGGGCAGGGCTGTGGCGAGTACACCCAGTGCAGCGCCGAATACCCCGGCCAGCGAGCCGAACCACCACTTCGAACGCTTGGTGGTCGGCTGCGCTGGCGCGGGCGCTTCAGGGCCCTGACCTTGGCCATCGAGGGCGGCACGCACCCGTTCCGCCGTGATCGGCAGCTCGCGAAAACGAATGCCGGTCGCGTCAAAAATGGCATTGGCGATGGCCGCCGCGCTCGGTACCGAGGCCGACTCGCCGCTGCCCATCGGCGCTTCGTGCTGACGCGGCAGCATCATCACGTCGATGGCCGGCAGTTCGGGGAAGGTCAGGATCGGGTAGCCGCCCCATTCCTTGCTGGCCACGGTCGACTCTTCGAAGCTGACCTGTTCCTTGAGCACCCGGCTGGTGGACTGGATGACGTTACCGTGGATCTGGTGGCGCACGCCCTCGGGGTTGACCATCATCCCGGCATCGTGGCCGATCACCACGCGGGTGACGGCCACTTCACCGGTGCGCCGGTCCACCGCGACGTCGGCCACCCATGCCGCCCAGGCCGCGCCGAAACCGGGGAACTTGCTGTGGATGTAGCGTGCATAGGCAAAGCCCCTGCCGCGTAGCACATCGCCTTCGGCCTGCGCCTGCATGGGCCGGGTATGCGGCTGCCATTCGGCGCGTTCGGCAGTGGCCTTGACCAGGTCGATGGCGCGCGGGTCGGACAGGTGCTTGAGGCGGTATTCGACCGGGTCGACGCCAGCGGCAAAGGCCAGCTCATCGATGTACGACTCGTGGGCGAAGCTGTTGGGCATGGCCGACACGCCACGCATCCACGAGGCACGTACCAGTGGCGTCATGTCGTTGATGGTGACGCGCATGTGTTCGTAGTCATAGGGCGGTATAGAGGTGCGGTCGCCCATCTCGAACAGGGCCGGCACTGGCTCCACGGCGCCGGTCAACAGCAGGGCCAGGGTAGGTGCGCCATTGGACGGGTAGCTGGTCTGGAAGTCGTAGGCGGCGACGCTGCCGTCGGCGTTCAGGCCACCGTCGATCTCCATCAGCTGCGCGGTGCCCTTGGGCTCCCACACATGCTCCTGCTCGCGGGTCAGCTGCACCCGCACAGGGCGCTGTACCGCGCGCGATAGCAGCACCGCATCGGCGCACACGTCATCGGCACAGTTGCGGCCGTAGCAACCGGCGGCCTCCATGCGAATGATCTCGATGCGCTCCTCTGTGCACTCCAGCAGCCAGGCGAGGTCGGCGCGCAGCAGGTGCGGGTTCTGCGTGCCGGACCACACGCGTATTGGCCCATCGGTGAAATCGGCCAGCGCGCACGATGGGCCGATCGATGCGTGCAGCTGGTAGGGCCACAGGTAGCTGCGGCTCAGGCGCTGGGTGGCATTGGCGATGCCGCCGTCGACATCGCCCTGGTCCAGCACAGTGCGCTGTACCCGCGGGTTGTCGCGGATGGCCTGGGCGACATCGCTGAGGTCGGGCAGCTTGCCTGTGAATGGCTTCCAGCTGATTTTCAGCGCCTGGGCCGCGCGGATCGCTTGTTCTTCGCGCTCGGCCACCACGCCGACAAAGTCGCGGATGACGACCACGGCCACCACGCCGGGCAAATGGGCGATGGACGATTCATCTACCGCCAGCAGGCTGTTGCCGACGAAGTCGCCGCTGTCATGACCGGCGTAGGGCGGGCGGATCACCCGGCCGTGAAGCATGTCGGGCAGGCGCATGTCATGCACATAGGTCAACTCGCCGGTGGCCTTGCCGGGGATGTCTACCCGTGCAGCGCTGCGGCCGACCAGGCGGTAGTCGTCGATGGCCTTGAGCGGGGCATCTTCGGCAATGTGCAACTGGTGGTTTTCGGCCTGTACCAGTTCGGCAAAACTCAGCGTGCTGCCGTTGCTGGCGATGACCGCGCCGTCTTCGATGCGCAGCACTTCGGGCGCGCAGCCAAGGCGTTGCGCGGCCTGTTGCAACAGATGGCGACGCGCGGTGGCGGCGGCCTTGCGCAGGGGCACGGCGGAAATCTGCAGGGTGGCGCTGGCGATGGTCGCGCCCTGGTTGGGTGCCCGCTCGGTGTCGCCCAGTACCATGTGTACCTGGTCCATGCGCAGGTCCAGCTCTTCGGCGACGATCTGTGCCAGCGAGGTGCGGATGCCGGTGCCCAGGTCGACGTGGCCGTTGAAGGCGTAGACCATGCCGTCGTCGCTGACAGCGATGAACAACGCCAGCTCGCGCGCCTTGACCACAGGCGTCACACCCTTGGCCACCGGGCCCGAGGGTGGGGTGATCTGGTCGACGATCAGCAACACGCCAGTCTTGGCCAGCAGCTGGTCGCGGCTGGGCACCTGTTGTGAGTGGTTCATGCTTTTCTCCGGGTCTCGGCGGCGCGGCGCACGGCGCGCAGGATTTCGACGTGTGTACCGCAGCGGCACAGGTTGCCGGACAGTTCCTGGCGAATCTGTGCGTCGCTGGGGTCGGGAATACGGTCGAGCAGGGCCTTGGTGGTCATGATCATGCCGTTCATGCAGTAGCCGCACTGGGCTGCCTGTTCGTCGATGAACGCCTGTTGCACCGGGTGTGGTGCAGCCTTGCTGCCCAGCCCTTCGAGGGTGGTGATGTCGCGGCCGGCAGCGCCGGCCAGGGGGATGACGCACGAGCGTGCGGCCACGCCGTCGATGATCACCGTGCACGCCCCGCATTCGCCCAGGCCGCATCCGTATTTGGGGCCGTTCAGGCACAGGTCGTTGCGCAGGATCAGCAGCAGCGGGGTGTCGGGCATGGCGCTGACTTCGACAGGCTGGCCGTTGACCCGCAGGGAGATGGTTGTTTGCATTGTTGGCTCATCTCTGGAGGTTGCTTGCGCTACCAAAGGACTCACATGACGCGAGAGTTTCGGTAAGTACTCACTACATGAAATGAGCGAGCAAGAAGCAGGCCAGAGATGGTTTGCCGGGCGCCTCAGCTTGTCAGCCGGGGTTTTCGTCGCTGTCGATCATCTTGCGCAGCAGGTACAAAATGGCCACGCGTTCGCCGGCATTCAGGCTGCCCATGCTCAATTCGCTGATCTGCCGGGCGCAGGGGATCATTGCGTCGAGCAATGCCGCGCCGCTGTCGGTGAGTTCGACAATGACCTTGCGCCGGTCGCCCGGGTCTGGTGACAGCTGCACCAGCTCGCGCGTTTTCAGGCGCTCGACGATGCCGCGGATGGTTGCCTGGTCCACCGCAGTGGCCTTGATCAGTTCGGCCTGGGAGCTGGGGCCGTGGTCGCGCAGGGCACACAGGGTAACGAACTGGATCGAGGTAAGCTGCGGGTCGCAGGCCTGCTGCTGGAAGATCGCCGTGTGCCGTTGGTAAGCCTTGCGCAGCAGGTGGCCGACCTGTTCGGTGACGTCATAGGGGGTGGTGTCGAGCGGGGCGCTGCTGGGGGTGGTTTTCTTTGGCATGGGATGGCTTGGGCTGGGTGGAAAGGTGCTGGCCGGCCGCCAATAGCGGAGCGCCCGGCCAGTATAACCACTATCGCGCCCGCGATTCCTCTGGTGCGACCACGTCGCCGGCCAGCACCACGGCCTTGTCATCCAGGTAGATATCGCAGTTGCGCAGCGGGATGTCCAGGTGGCAGGGGGTCTTGCGCTTGCCGCCGACCTCGGTGTTCGGGCCGGTGGAGAACAGGAAGTTGCCGTAGAACGCGCGGGCGTCCATGCACATGCCGTCGTTGCGGTCGTGCAAGCCCATGGCCGTCCACTGCGCGCGCGGCTGCAGGCCCCAGCCGATGTGTGAGATGCCGTACACCTCGGGGTCGTTGAAGTACTTCATGTAGTCGCGCAGGTACTCGGCCTCGAAGCCGCCGTGGATGCCGGTGATAAAGCCTTTTTCAATCTCCAGGGTGATGCGCTCGCGGCAGTAGTTCTTGAACGGCAGGATGATGTCGCCCACGTCCAGCACCAGCGTGCCCTCGGCACTGTCCTCGTTGGGCCAGGTGAACAGGAAACCGCTGGGCCAGTGGTCCCAGCGCCCCGGTTCGTCGGCATAGCCGTACTCGGTCACGGCCGGGTACTGGCCGAGCGGGGCGTGGAAGTCGCTGCCGGCCTTGGACCGCACATGCATGCTGCGCGCCTGTTTCAGCAAGGTTTCGGCGGCCAGCACCCGGCGTTTGTCGTCTTCGCTCGGCAGCATGCGCGCCAGCACTTCAGGTGGCTCCACGGCCAGCAGGATGCGCGTGCCGGTCTTGAGGATCTGCTCCTGCTCGGGCGAGTGCAGCAGCATCATGGTATCGACGACCAGGTCGGCTGCTTCCAGCGCCCGCTGCGCCGCCAGGTTGCCGGTCAGTGCGGTGTCGCCGCAGTAGGCAGTCATGTCGTTACCCATGGAGGTCGGGTGGTTGAACGCTGGCAGCTCTACCGCATACACCTTCGCCTTCAGGCGCTGCGCGGCCTCCATCGCGGCGTTGACCGTGCGCGGGTCGGAGTAGTGGCTCTTGAGTACGGCCACGCTCTGCGTCTCGTCCACGCGGGACAGCTTCAGTACATGCTCGAACATCTGGGTCAGTTGTGCATTGCTCACCGGCATCGGTGTTCTCCTGGGTGGCGTTGACAGGGGGTGCACCATGGCAGTGCCTGGCGCTTCATCTCGGTGCAAAATAATAGTGTGTACACCATACTTTTGCAGATGAAAGCGCATCCGGACGGCGAGCGCAAGTTATCTATCAAACGTTACCTATTCACACAAATCACCCATGTTTGCGGTAAAAGGTGGCCTGTATTGGTTTTCGATCAGGTGTTTGAAAAATATTTTGCCGGGCCTCTATCCAAAGTTCATTTACAGCGTATACGCTCTAAATCGTCAGGTGGTCAAACCGCTGGCCACATATCAGAACAAGAGGAGATACCCATGCGTGGTAGGCAGAAAATCGCAATCGTCGGTGCGGGTCTGGGTGGGGCGGCCGCCGCCACGTTGCTGCAGCAGGCCGGGTTCGATGTCGAGGTGTTCGAGCAGGCGCCGGAGTTTACCCGCCTGGGGGCGGGCATCCATATCGGCCCTAACGTGATGAAGATCTTCCGCCGCATGGGGCTGGAGCAGAAGCTGGAACTGATGGGCTCGCACCCGGACTTCTGGTTCAGCCGCGATGGCAATAGCGGTGACTACCTGGCACGCATCCCGCTGGGCGAGTTTGCCCGCCGCGAGTACGGCGCGGCCTACATCACCATTCACCGTGGCGACCTGCACGCCCTGCAGATCGAGGCGATCAAGCCGGGTACCGTGCACTTCGGCAAGCGCCTGCAAAAGATCGTCGACGAAGGCGACCAGGTGCGCCTGGACTTCGCCGACGGCACCCACACCGTCGCCGACATCGTCATCGGCGCCGACGGCATCCACTCCAGGATTCGCGAAGAACTGCTGGGCGCTGAAGCGCCGATCTACAGCGGTTGGGTCGCCCACCGTGCGCTGATCCGTGGGGTAAACCTGGCGCAGCATGCCGATGTGTTCGAGCCCTGCGTCAAGTGGTGGTCCGAAGACCGCCACATGATGGTCTACTACACCACCGGCAAGCGCGACGAGTACTACTTCGTCACCGGCGTACCCCATGCGGCCTGGGACTTCCAGGGTGCCTACGTCGACAGCAGCCAGGAGGAAATGCGCGCTGCCTTCGAGGGCTACCACCCCACCGTGCAGAAGCTGATCGACGCCACCGAGTCGATCACCAAATGGCCGTTGCGCAACCGCAACCCGCTGCCGCTGTGGAGCCGCGGCCGCCTGGTGCTGCTGGGTGATGCCTGCCACCCGATGAAGCCACACATGGCCCAGGGCGCGTGCATGGCCATCGAGGATGCAGCCATGCTGACCCGCTGCCTGCAAGAAACCGGGCTGTCCGACCATCGCACCGCGTTCGCGCTGTACGAGGCCAATCGCAAGGAGCGGGCATCCCGGGTGCAGGCGGTATCGAACGCCAACACCTTCCTCTACAGCCAGGAGGACCCGGCCTGGGTCTACGGCTATGACCTGTACGGCCAGGCGCTGAAAAGCGGGGAGGCGGCATGAGCACGTTCGTCGCCGGCGGCAACGTCTGCGCCAATGGCATCCGCCAACATTACCTGCGCTATGGCGGCAAGGGCCATGCGCTGATCCTGGTGCCCGGCATCACCAGCCCGGCGATCACCTGGGGCTTCGTCGCCGAGCGCCTCGGGTTGTACTTCGACACCTACGTGCTGGATGTGCGCGGGCGCGGCTTGTCTTCAAGCGGCCCCGAACTGGACTACGGTACCGATGCCTGTGCAGCGGACATTCCGGCCTTTGCCGCAGCGCTGGGCCTGCACCGCTACCACCTGGTCGGGCACTCGATGGGTGCGCGCTTTGCCATTCGCGCGGCTGCCCAGGGAGCGCCGGGGCTGCAGCGGCTGGTGCTGGTCGACCCACCGGTGTCCGGCCCAGGCCGCCGTGCCTACTCGAGCAAGCTGCCGTGGTATGTGGATTCGATCCGCCAGGCCACGGTGGGCATGAGCGGCGACGACATGCGCGCATTCTGCGCCACCTGGAGCGACGAGCAGCTGGCGCTGCGAGCCGAATGGCTGCACACCTGTTACGAGCCGGCGATCGTGCGGGCGTTTGATGATTTTCACAACGTGGATATCCACCAGTACCTGCCCGCAGTGCGCCAGCCGGCATTGCTGATGGTGGCCGGGCGAGGTGGGGTGATCGAGCCCCGTGACATCGCTGAAATACGCGAACTCAAGCCGGATATCCAGGTAGCGCATGTCGACAACGCCGGCCACATGATCCCATGGGATGACCTGGACGGCTTCTTCGCCGCGTTTGGCGACTTCCTCGACCAACCCCTTGTCTGACGGAGCACGAGACATGACCAAGCTATACCGCATCGGCCAGATCGTGCCGAGCTCGAACACCACGATGGAAACCGAAATCCCGGCGATGCTCAACGCGCGCCAGGCGATCCGCCCCGAGCGCTTCACCTTCCATTCCAGCCGCATGCGCATGAAGCAGGTAAAAAAGGAAGAGCTGGCCGCCATGGACGCCGAGTCCGACCGCTGCGCAATGGAGCTGTCCGACGCCAAGGTAGATGTGCTGGGTTACGCCTGCCTGGTGGCGATCATGGCCATGGGCCTGGGCTATCACCGGCAATCGGAAAAGCGCTTGCAGCAGGCCACCGCCGACAACGACGCGCTGGCACCGGTAATCACCAGCGCCGGGGCGTTGGTCGAGGCCTTGCATGTGATGAAGGCCAAGCGCATTGCCATCGTCGCGCCGTACATGAAGCCATTGACCGAGCTGGTGGTGAACTACATCCGCGAGGAGGGCTTCGAGGTGCAGGACTGGCGCGCGCTGGAAATCCCCGACAACCTCGCCGTGGCGCGCCACGACCCTGCCAACTTGCCAGGCATCGTCGCCGGCATGGACCTTGAGGGCGTCGATGTGGTGGTGCTCTCGGCATGCGTGCAGATGCAATCGCTGCCGGCAGTGGCCAAGGTCGAGGCGCAAACCGGCAAGCCGGTGGTCACTGCTGCTATCGCCACTACCTACGCCATGCTCAAGGCGCTGGACCTGGAGCCGGTCGTGCCGGGCGGCGGTGCCCTGCTGTCGGGCGCCTACTGAATTTGGGGGAAGGACATGAGCGACGCACAAAGCGCACGTGACAACTACCAGGGCGTGTGGGGCCAGCGCATCGGCTTTGGCCGCAAATCAGCCCTGTTGATGATCGACTTCATGCAGGGCTACACCACCCCCGGCGCACCGCTGTACGCCCCGGGCGTGGTCGCGGCGGTCGAGCAGGCTGCCGGCCTGCTGGCGCTGGCCCGCGACTGCGGTACCCTGGTGGTGCATACCAACATCCGCTACCAGCCGCCGCATTTTGCTGACGGCGGCGTGTGGGTGCGCAAAGCGCCGGTGATGAAGGACATGGTCGAAGGCAACCCGCTGGCGGCGTTCTGCGAGGCCGTTGCGCCACAGGCAGGGGAGGTGGTGCTGAGCAAGCAGTACGCCAGTGCCTTCTTCGCCACCAGCCTGGCCCCGCTGCTGCATGCTCAAGGCGTGGATACCGTGGTACTGGCTGGCTGCTCTACCAGCGGCTGCATTCGCGCCAGTGCGGTGGATGCCATGCAGCACGGGTTTCGAACCATCGTGGTGCGCGAGTGTGTCGGTGATCGCCACAACGACCCGCACGAAGCCAACCTGTTCGACATCGACAGCAAGTATGGCGATGTCGTCAGCCGCCAGGAGGCGATGCAGCAACTCAGGCGCCTGGCCGGCTGAATGCCGGGTAGCCGTTACCAATAACAATCAAGGACCGGTGCGGGAAGCCCGTCCATGACCGCCTGCTGTCCGGGTGGTCGCCCCGCAGGAGCACTCGGGGTCTTCAGGCGCTGCCCAGGCACGCCGCGTATAGTGCGCGGGGTGCCCGGCGCGTCGAACACTGCTGGCCTTAAAACAACCACAAAGTCGCCCGCCAGGAGACAGGAAATGCCAATTGCGAATGCAACCACGGTCCACAGTGACATCGACCATGGCACTAAAGCGCTGTACAGCAAGATCACCTGGAGGCTCATCCCCTTCCTGTGCTTCTGCTACCTTGCAGCTTATCTGGACCGCATCAATGTCGGCTTCGCCAAGCTGCAGATGCTCGAAGACCTGCAGTTCAGCACAGCGGCCTATGGCCTGGGTGCCGGGCTGTTCTTTGTCGGCTATATCATTTTCGAAGTGCCGAGCAACCTGATCCTGCAGCGCGTTGGCGCCAAGCTGTGGATCGCACGCATCATGATCACCTGGGGCCTGCTGTCGGCCTGCACCATGTTCGTTTCCACCACCACCCAGTTCTATGTCCTGCGTTTTCTGCTGGGGGCTGCCGAGGCCGGCTTCCTGCCGGGCGTGTTGTACTACCTGACCATGTGGTACCCCACCTATCGGCGCGGGCGCATCATTGCCTTGTTCATGATCGGGCTGCCCTTGTCGAGCGTGATCGGCGGGCCGATTTCTGGCTGGATCATGGGGCATTTCGACCAGGTGCATGGTCTGCACGGCTGGCAGTGGCTGTTTTTGCTGGAGGCGATCCCCAGTGTGTTGCTGGGCATCCTCACGTTCTGGGCATTGCCTAACCATTTCCAGCAGGCCAAGTGGCTGTCGGCTGACGACAAGGCGCAGCTGGCAGCGGACCTGGCGGCTGACGATGCCGAGGGCAAGGACAGCAAGCACAGCTTCCGCGACGGCTTTTTCAACCTGAAGGTGTGGATGCTCGGGGGCATCGACTTTTCGATTTTGCTCAGCGCCTATGCCATGGGCTTCTGGATGCCGACCTTCATCCGCGATGCTGGCGTCAGCGATACCTTCCACATCGGTCTGCTGACGGCCATTCCGAGCCTGGCCGCACTGGCCGGCATGTTGATGATCGGGGCCAGCTCCGACCGCCACCGTGAGCGCCGCTGGCACATCATCGTGCCGTTCATCATTGGTGCAATCGCCATGGCCAGCAGCACGTTGTTCAGCCAGAACCTGGTGATGACCGTGGCGCTGTTCGCCATTGCCTCGGCAGCGATCATCGGCGCGGTGCCGGTGTTCTTCAGCCTGCCGGCCACCTTCCTCAAAGGCACTGCGGCCGCCACCGGCTTTGCCCTGGCGTGCTCGGTGGCCAACATCGCAGGCCTGGTGAGCAACTCACTGATGGGCCTGGTCACCGACCTCACCGGTACCTCGCACGCCGCACTGTGGGTGTTTGCCGGCTGCCTGATCCTCAGCTGCTTCCTGGTCATTGCCTTGCCGGCGAAGCTGGTCAACCGCTAGCGGCCCAGCGCTTCAAGCAACGGCAGGGCAGGCGGGCCGGGTGCCCGCCTGCCGACCCTCTCTCGATGCAACCCGCACGTTGGCGGCCATACACGGCCGCCGCGTCGGGTTGCTGTTGCCCGAATCCAGGAGTAGCTCCATGCAAGGTTCCACTGCACCGCGTTTTTCTTCGTCTGCGTGCCTGGCCGGCGGGTGTATTGCCGCCGCGTTGTGCGCCGAGGCCTCGGCAGAAGAGGTCGGTTTCATCGAAGGTGCCCGCGCCACGCTGCAGGCGCGCAACTACTTCTTCAGCCGCGATTATGCCGATATCAAGGGCGCGAGCACCCAGTCGCGTACCCAGGAATGGGCGCAGGGTTTTATCCTGAACGCAAGCTCTGGCTACACCCAGGGGACGCTCGGCGTCGGCGTGGATGTGACCGGCCTGCTTGGGTTCAAGCTCGACAGCAGCCCGCAGCATGCCCGGTCCGGGTTGCTGCCCAGCCTGGACAGCGGCAAGTCGGCGGACGAATACAGCCGCCTGGGTGCGGCGATCAAGTTCAAGGTCTCGCAAACCGAATTGAAGGTGGGTGAGTTGATGCCCAACCTGCCTGTGCTGTTGTTCAGCGATCTGCGCCTGCTGCCGCCTACCTACCAGGGCGCGATGTTGGAGTCGCGCGAGTTTGCCGGGTTGACCCTGAATGCCGGCCAGTTCCGCTCTACTAGCCTGCGCGACTCGTCCAACAGCCAGAAAATGTACGCGCTGGTCAACGACCCGATCAACCCGGCGCGGCTGGCGCGCTTTACCAGTGACCGCTTCAACTACGTTGGCGCCGACTATGCCTTCAACGACAACCGTACCAGCGTCGGTGTGTGGCAGGCGCAACTGGAGGATATCTACCAGCAGCGCTTCTACAGCTTCAAGCACGCCGAGCCGCTGGGGGACTGGACCCTGGGGGTCAATGCCGGCTACTTCGATGCCCGCGAGGACGGGCGCAAGATTGCCGGTGACTATAACAACCATGCGCTGTTCAGCCTGTTTTCGGCCAAGACCGGCGGGCATACCTTTTACGTGGGCTACCAGCAGATCGGCGGCGATGATGGCTTCATCCAGGTAGGTGCAAACACCAACCCGATGGGTAATACGCTGCCGACCTATGAGTTCTCGGCGCCGGGCGAACGCTCGTGGCAGGTGCGGCATGACTACAACTTTGTCGCCTTGGGGCTTCCGGGCCTGACGTCGACCCTGCGCTATGTGAAAGGGCGCGACGTGGACACCGGGCTGGGCTTTGAAGGGCGTGACCGCGAGCGTGACCTGGACCTGGCCTACGTGGTGCAAAGCGGGCCGCTGGCCGGGCTTGGGGTGCGCGTGCGCAACGTGATGGCGCGCTCCAACTACCGCACCGACATCGATGAGAACCGCTTGATCCTCAGTTACACGGTCAAGCTGTTCTAAAGCGGATGGCCTGTGCTGCGCGCTTTGTGTATGGGCGGCCTTGTGTCGCAGCAGCCCCAGGGTTTCAGCGAAAATGCATAAATTGCCGGGGCTGCTACGCAGCCCTGTCGCGACACAAGGCCGCTCCTACAGGTCTGGGGCTTGCCGTGCGGGAGTAGTGGCGGTCACTGCAGGGTCACGGGCTTGAGGTTATCCGGTAACTGCCTGATAGCCGCCTCAATCCGCGCGATCGACCCGGCGAGGCGGTCCGCTTCCATGTCCTTGCCCTCACTTCTCAGGCGGTCGCATTCAAGGCGCAGGTCCAGCAATTTTTTCTGTAACTTCAGGGCCGAAGTGTTGAACGGGTCCATGCTTTTCTCGAGCTGTAGGCTTCCGTGCCGTTGTAGGAAAAGGGACCGTAGCAGCTCGAATTAACTGGAGAAACTGATGTTTCATACAGGTTTGTGCCCCTACCGCGATTCTTCCCACAGCGCACAGTAAAAAGTCCTACAAACTACGTTTCAATTCATGTGCTCTCAATCGAGCTCGACTTCCCGTGTCAGCTGCGTTCAGTCGCCTTTTGAAGGGCAGGCCACCCTGCGTGGTTACGGCCGGAACCTGTAACCCGTCTTGAAACCTCATGTAGCAATAATGTATCTGCGCCGCATCTGATCCGCTTTTTTTCCACAAACCTGAATCTGTAACCGTATCAGCCCAGGCTCGACAATATGTCCATCCCCGCATCACAACTGTAGAGGTTCCAATGGGCAAGCTGGCGCTGTTCCTGGGTGGTTTTCTGCTACTGACCATTCTGATTGGTATTCTTGGCACCATTCCGCCAAGCTGACTTCAACTGCTTTTTTCCTGCGCGGCCCGTCTATTTCAACTGACGGGCCCAATGCCTGACCAATTGGCCAGTATTCCCCCTGCTTGCACTGCTGGACCAGCGGTAGCTGCAAGTCATTCTCAAGTGCAAAAGCCTCGTGTAGTCTCCCGCCGCCGCTCATTCGGGCCGGTCTTTTTGCCGTGGAGTCGATACATCAATGGAATACAAGAAAGGCACTTCAGCCATGCTGGAGTGGCGTAGCCGTTTTCTTGCCGAAGGCGCACTTGATGAGCAGGGATATGACCAGGCATTGCGCGATGCCCTGGTGCTGGAACAGGCCGGAGTGATCAGCACGGCGGAGTGGATCGAGCTGGTCAAGCTGGCAAACACCGCGTTGCTGGTTGTGCGATAAGTCGTTCTTTGCGTTGGGAAATCTGTCCACAAAAAACGTGGGTAGGTCTGTGGATAAAGTGCTGTAAGCCAGGCCCGCGGCGGGCTCTGTTAAATTGAGCAGAAATTGAACAGTCATTTCAGGGGGCTGTTTCAGCAGGCGAGGCCGGCGCGGCGCAATGCCGCTAGCAGGTCGCGTACCCGCGCTGGCAACTCACCGGCAGGGTACACGGCATGCATTTGCGGGTCCTGGCCGTTGCTGGAGGTCAGGCGGTATTGCGGGCACACCCGGACTAGCCGCCCGGCCTTGACCTGCGCTTCGCCAACCCAGGCAGCCAGGCGGGCGATGCCTGCCCCGGCCAGGGTGCTGTGGTACACCGCGTCACCGGAGTCCAGGCGTAGCCTGGGCCTGGGGCGCAGGCTGGTAATCTGGTGATCGCGGCAAAAATGCCAGGCCTTGAGAATGCGCGGGGCGGTGTGCAGGATCAGCGCATGCCCTTCGAGCTCTTCAGGATGCTGTGGTGTGCCGGCCAAGGCCAGGTACGCCGGGCTGGCATACAGGTGGCGCTGGTAGGCCCACAGCGGGTAGCCGATCAGCTCGCTTGATTGCGGAAAGGCCCCACGCACCACGAAATCGAACTTGCCTTGCAGCGGGTCGAGGGTTTCGTCGCAGTACCTTACGTCCAGGGTGACTTTGGGGTGGCAGCGGGAGAACTCGGCGAGCACCTGTGGCAGCACATGCTCACCCAGCAGTTGCGGCACGGCAAAGCGTATCCAGCCCTCGGCACTGCCACTGAGCGCGGCCAACTCGTCGGCCGCATCACGTTGCACATCCAGCAAGCGTTCGGCATGGGGCAGCAGGCGCTCACCGGCTTCGGTGAGAGTGACGGCGTTGGCGTTGCGGTTTAGCAGCTTGCTTCCGGCGTTGTCTTCAAGGGTTTGCACCGCACGGGTTACCGCGCTGGGTGAGCGCCCCAGCGCGCGGGCGGCGGCCACGAAGCTGCGCTTGTGTGCCACGCTGACGAACGCCTGGATTTCCCGCAACATGTCCAATGCCATTGCCTGCTCCTTGTTGCAGTTTTTGCAATATGGCATTTCAACACAAGCGCAGCACTTTGATTAGCCTTGCTGGGGTCTTCTCTGCCTGGAACCGCGTCATGATGGATGTTGCTGTGCTTTCTGTGTTCGCCTTTGCCGCCGGGCTGATCGACGCCGCAGTGGGGGGCGGCGGGCTGATCCAGATCCCGGCCTTGTTCAACGTGCTGCCCACCGCGCAACCAGCGGCGTTGCTCGGCACCAACAAGCTGGCGTCTGTATGTGGTACGGCCTTCGCGGCGCGCTCGTTCATTCGCAAGGTGACGCTGGACTGGGGGCTGATCGTGCCGGCAGCGCTCAGCGCCTTTGTCATGTCGTTCGCAGGCGCGGCCACGGTATCACTGGTGCCGCCCAGTGTGATGCGCCCGGCAGTGCTGGTGATGATCGTGCTGATGGCCATCTACACCTTCTGCAAGAAAGACTTCGGCACGCTGCACAAACCCGCGAAGATCGGCCGCAAGGAGCAGTGCCTGGCGGTGCTGATCGGTGGCGCGATCGGTTTTTACGATGGCCTGTTCGGCCCGGGCACCGGCAGCTTCCTGATCTTCCTGTTCATCCGCTTCTTCGCCTTGGACTTCCTGCACGCCTCGGCCTCGGCCAAGGTGGTGAACATTGCCACCAACCTGGCGGCGCTGGTGTTCTTCGTGCCCTCGGGCAACGTGCTGTATGCCATCGCCCTGCCCATGGCGGCGTGCAACGTGCTCGGGGCCCTTACCGGCACCTGGCTGGCAGTACGCAAGGGCGCAGGCTTTGTGCGCGGGCTGTTCCTGATACTGCTGTGCGTGCTGATCGCCAAGCTGTCCTGGGACTTGCTGGCCGGTTGAGTCACACCACCTGGCGCTGCGCTTCGGCCTGCTCCACACGGTTGCGGCCATGGGCCTTGGCCCGGTACAGCGCCTGATCGGCGCTTGCCAGCAACGCGTCCAGGCTGGGGGCCGGGATATTGGCGTCGCAGCCGGCCAGGCCGATACTCACGGTAATCTGCAGGCGCTGGTCGGCCTGCACCACGTGCAGGTCCTGTACCGCGCGGCGCAGGCGTTCGGCGGTGAACTTGGCGCGTTCTGGCGCAAGGCCCGGGAGGATGACGACAAACTCCTCGCCGCCCAGGCGCGCGAGCAGTTCATCGTTGTGCAACTGGTCTTGCAGGGTGCTGGCGAACTGGCGCAGCACCTGGTCACCGACCCCGTGGCCATGGGCATCGTTGATCGACTTGAAGTGGTCGATGTCCAGCATCATCAGGGTCAGTGGCAGTGCCTGGGCATGCTGCTGGCGGCTGTCCAGCAGCGCGTTGGCGCGGCGGGTGAAAGCACTGCGGGTGAGCACGCCGGTCAGGTGGTCGATGGTGGCCTGGTGCGCCAGGCGGGCCATCAGGCTGCGGTTCGCCTGGCTGACGCAGGCCACCACCAGCGGGCCGAGCACCAGCATTGCAATGCCCATGCGGGCCGACATCAGCGTGGTCACCCCGGGCTCGCTTTGCGGCACGCTGAAGTGCATGAGGTTTTGCGCCACCGCCACAATCAAGGTGCTGCCGGCGGTGAGTGTCAGCAGCGAAACCATGAATGGCGAGTAGGTCCAGGCACACCACAGCAAGGCGGCAATCGGGAAGGCGATGGCACCGGGGCCGCCAAAGACAATGCTGACCGCCAGCGAGACCAGCAGCACCAGCAGCGGCGCCATGCGGATGGCCTGGGCGCCTCCGCGCACCAGGGCCCGTACCGAGGGCGCGGTGAGCAGCACCGGCAGCACCAGCACGCTGGTCGAGAACTGTTCGCTGAACCAGGCCAGCCAGGTGGCGCGCAAGGATTGCTCGAACCAGGGTGCAGCCATGACCGCTGCCATGCTGGCCGCCACCATGGCGGCGGCGGCACAGGCGGCGAACACGCTGAGTACGCCGTGCGGGGTGCGCATGCGCCGGTGCAGCCGTGGCAAGCGCGACAGCAGCTGCCAGAGGGTTACTACCACAGCAAGATTGCACAGGTTGAACCATAGGGCCGGCCCCCAGGCACTGCCACACAACAGGTCGGCGCCGACCATGGCCAGCCACACCAGGCTGAAGCCGGTCAGGGTGGCCTGGCGGGGGTAGCGCAACAGTACGCCGGCCACCACAGCGTTCACTGGCCAGAACAGCGACAGCGATTCGATCGGGCGTGCCAGGATGCCGCCCAGGGTGAGGGCAAAGGTCAGACAAAGCAGAACGACATAAGGCAACAAGCGCGATTGGGCTGGAAAAACCATGAACTCGACCGGCAAGCGGAAACGAAATCCAGGACAACGCCTTGAAGCACCTGGGGCAATAACCCGCAGTGTGTTTCGTCAGGCCAGTTGATGTCAATCTGCCGCGATCGGCCGAGATAATGTCAAATTGCCTCTAATCCTTGTTGCTTTCCTTTACAACCCGAAGAACCACGGCACCATCACGACGGTGACCACCATCACCAGCACGGTGAACGGCACGCCGATTTTGACGAAGTCGGCGAAGCGGTATTGCCCCGGCCCCAGCACCAGTGTGTTGACCGGCGATGACACCGGCGTCATGAATGCCGCCGATGCGGCCAGGGCCACGGTCATGGCAAACGGGTAGGGTGACATGCCCAGTTGCGCGGCGGTACTGACAGCTACCGGCGCCATCAATACCGCAGTGGCCGTGTTGGAAATGAACAGGCCAATCACCGCCGTGACGGCGAACAGGCAGGCGAGAATGGCACTGGGGCCGGCGCCACCCAGCACGCTGACCAGCCCGCCCACCGCCAGGTCGATACCACCGGTTTTTTGCAGTGCCTGGGCGAACGGCAGCATGCCGACGATCAGCACCAGGCTTTGCCAATGAATGGCCCTATAGGCGCTGTTCATGTCGATGCAGCGGCCGGCGCCCATCAGCAGGCAACCGATCAAGGCCGCGATGACATTGGGCACGGCACCGCTCACCATCAGCCCGACCATCACCGCCAGGCTAAGTAACGCCTGTGGCGCGCGGGTGCGGGCTGGCGCGACCTGGTCGATCTCGGCGGGCAGGCTCAGTACCAGAAAGTCCTTGGGCTGGCTTTGCAACTGGCGCACGGCCTTCCACGGGCCGACCACCAGCAAGGTATCGCCAAGGCGGAGCTTTTCTTCCACCAGTTGCTCTTCGATAGCGGCCTGTTCGCGGCGCAGGCCGACCACGTTGAGGCCGAAGCGGGTGCGAAAGGCCAGTTCGAGAATGCTCTTGCCGATCAACTGCGAGCCTGGCGGCAGCGAGACCTCGGCCATGCCCAGCTCCTGGGACTGATCGATGAAGTAGGCTGCCTTGAAGTGCAGGGGCTCCAGTTGCATGGTCTGGCACAGGCTGCGCAGATCGTCGCGGTTGGCGAACAGGTCAAGCAGCAGCACGTCGCCCTGGTGCAGTACGGTGTTGGAGTCGGCGCCGATCACCCGTGTGGTGAACTTGTGCTGGCGCTCGATGCCGATCACGTTGGCGCCGTGCCGGGTGCGCAACTCCAGCTCGCCGAGGGTATGGCCGATCAGCGGTGAATCAGGGCGTATGCGCAGGCGCCGTTCACGGCCGTTGAGCTTGTAGTCCAGCACCAGGTCCAGCAGTGTGCGGCGGGTTTCCACGCGGCCGTCCTTGCGTACTTCGCCGTTCAGCCAGTGGCGGGTCAGCAGCATGTAGCCGATGCCCAGAACCAGCACCACCAGGCCGAACGGGGTAAAGCTGAAGAAGCTGAAGCCCGCTTCGCCATTGCGCACCAGCTCGCTGTGCACCACCACGTTGGGCGGCGTGGCCACGAGGCTGAGCATGCCGCTGATCAGCCCGGCAAACGCCAGAGGCATCATCAGGCGGCTGGGCGACAGCTGCAGGCGCGCGGCAATGCTTAGCACCACCGGGATGAAAATGGCCACCACGCCGGTGGAACTCATCATCGACCCCAGCCCGGCCACGGCCACCATCAGCAGCACCAGCAGGCGTGTCTCGCTATTGCCGGCCCGCTCGCTCATCCATTCGCCAATACGGTAGGCAATACCGGTGCGCACCAGGCCTTCGCCGATCACGAACAGGGCGGCGATCAGTACCACGTTGGGGTCGCTGAAGCCGGCCAAGGCCTGCTCCACGGTGAGGATGCCGAGCAGCGGCAGGGCCAGAATCACCATCAGCGCGACCACGTCCATGCGTGGGCGATTGATGATGAACAACGCGACGACGATGGCCAGCAGGCCGAGGACCCAGAGCAGATCTTGGTTCATGGGGAGGGGGTGTTCCTTCACACGGGGCACGATAGACAGTAGCAGCCAGTGTGCCAGCTTGTGATGAAGGGGGTGTTGATGTGCTGCAACAAAAAGGGCCGCGATGCGGCCCATCGCCGGCAAGCCAGGCTTCCAAAGGATTGCACATGCCTTGCGGCCCAATGCGGTCGAGGTGGGAGCTGGCTTGCCGGCGATGGGCTGCGCAGCAGCCCCTGAGTCAGGTAATCAGTGACGGTGACGGCGGTGCTTCTTGCTGCCGCGGTTGTCGTCACCCAAGTGGTTGCCGAGGGCGCCACCGGCTGCGCCGCCCAGGCCAGCACCGACGGTGGAGCCGGTCTTGCCGCCCACTGCGCCGCCCAGCAGCGAGCCGCCAGCCGAGCCCAGGCCACCGCCGATGGCGGCTTCGGTACGGTTGCCCTTGCGTGCACCTACCGCACTGCCGGCTGCGCCGCCCACGCCGGCACCGATGGCCGCGCCGGTCTTGCCGCCGAGTTGTTGACCGACAACGTTACCCAGGACACCACCCAGGCCGCCGCCAATGGCGGCAGTACCGTCACCGGCGAAAGCGCCTTGGCACAGCAGCAGGCCGAGGGCAAGGGAAGGCAGAGTCAGACGCATGATACGAACCTCAAAGGAATCATCAGGTTAAGTTGCCGCGCAACGGGCGGCAGGTCAGGGGGGCAAAGACGCTTCAGCGGTAGTCGCGGTCACCGCGGTACTGACGATTGTCATCGTCATCGCGGTCATGCCGATGGTGGTGGCGGTGGCCACGGTCGCGGTCACGCCAGCCATCGTCGTCGTCATGGTAGCGATGGCTGTGGCAGCCTGCGGTCAGCAGGAATGCAGCAATCAGCGAAAGGCTTGCAAGGCGGGTCATCACGATATAGGTCCTTGATCCGCAATGGTTTACGGGACACTTCCTGAGACTGGGAATGATCCATTTGGTTTCCCGGGCGGGCAAAAAATTGTCGCTGCGGTGATGAGCGGCGTGCTTGCAGGCTGTTGTTCTGTCCCATTCGGTCATGGTCGCGCGGGCAATGCCCCTCTAAACTGTGGGGCAAGCCGCAGCCAAGACGGCAATCTGCCACTCGGTGAATCACGATGATCGCCCATACCCCCACGTTGTTCGCCGCCGTTGCACTGGTCGCAACCATTCTGGCCTTCTGCCTGTTGCTGGTCGGGCGCAGCAACCGCCGTGACAACCTGCTGCTCACAGGTTGCGGGCTGTTGGTGCATGCGCTGGCTTATGTCTGCTACACCGTCTATGCCCAGGCCCCGCTGTGGGTCAGCTACGGCCTGGGCAACAGCTTGCTGTCGCTGGCCCTGGCGTTCTACACCGCAAGCCTGTTCCGGGTGCGTGAGCAGGTGGTGCCCTGGCGTGTCATTTTCGTCATCCCCGGCTGCATGCTGGTGGGGCTGATGCTGCTGCTCGATACGCTGGAGCCGCGCATGCTGCTGGCGACGCTGGTATTGATGCTGCAGTGCTCGCTGATCCTTTACTGGGCGTGGCGCCATGCCGAGCGGCCGGGCAGGGCCCACCTGCTGCTGCAGATCGGTGCGTTGATCAGCCTGGTCGGCCTGGGCATGCGTGTGGTGGCGGTGGCCAATGGCACGGCGGTGGAAATGCGTTACGACACCAGCAACCTGAAGCAGAGCATTTCCGTGGCAATCGGCACGGCGACGGTGATGATGTATTCGATCGGGCTGGTGCTGATGGCCAAGGAGCGCAGCGAGTCCCGTTTGCAGCACCTGGCCCTGCACGATGTGCTGACCGGCACATTCAACCGCAGGGCGATACTGGAACGGTTTGCCGTGGCGCTGGACCATGCTCGCCAGCAACAGGCCAGCCTGGCCGTGGCAATGATCGACATCGACCATTTCAAGCGCATCAACGACCTGTATGGGCACCTGGCCGGCGACGAGGTGCTGTGCCATTGCGTGCGCCAGTTGCAGCAGCGGCTGCGCCAGGGTGACAGCCTGGGCCGTTATGGCGGTGAGGAATTCTTGCTTTTGCTGCCGGGCACTGACCGCAGTGGCGCGATGGCTGCGCTGCAAGGGCTGCGCGAGGCCATTGCGCGCAGCCCGGCGCGCTTTGCCGGTGACCAGATCGAACTGCGCTTCAGCGTCGGCTTGTGGTGTGGTGTGCCGGGCCCCGAAGACAGCACCGCCAACCTGCTGGCCCAAGCGGATGCTGCGCTGTACCAGGCCAAGGCCGCCGGGCGCAACACGGTGCACATGGCGGCGTTGATCCAGGCGGGATGAATCAGGATGCCGGCTGAATCGCCAGCACTACCCCGTTGGTGATCTGCACCAGCACGTAGTGGTCACCCATGCGTACCCAATGGCTTTCCTTCTCCGGTGCTGGCAAGCCTTTGGCTTTCCAGTCCTTGATGGCCTCCTCGTCGCGTTTGTACTGGTCCGGGGCCTTGTCGCCCACTTCAAGCGTGCGATTGTGGGTTTCCGGGGCGGTGATGCTTTCTTCGCTGGAGGGCGCGGCGCTGACTGCCAGAGGCAGGCAGGGCAGGGCGGCGAGTAGCAGATAGTGAAGCTTCATGTGGTGCTCCTGATGGCGGCATACCTTATCTGCGACAGCGGCATGCGCGTGACAATTCACTCGCGATGCCCGCCAGTGCTAGAGTCGCATCTTTTTCAATACCCTGAGGATGGAACATGCGTGCGATTCTGCCGATGGCCGCAGCGCTGATGCTGGTCGGTTGTGCTTCTGCGACCATGGAGACGGCCCGCGGCGGCAAGCCGACTGCGCAGCTCGATTCGCACAAGGCGCCGGAGCTGGTGGCCCAGTGCATCCAGTTCAGCTGGCAGGAAGAGAAGGTGTTCGGCGACGATGCCAGTGGTTACCTGGAACCCCGCAAGCAGGGCGGGTTCACGGTGTATACCCGTGAGGCCGAGGCGTTTGTGGATGTTTACCCCCAGGCGGGCGGGGCGCGGGTCGACTACTACGCGCAGAAGAATGACGGCGTGGCGCTGCAGCGCCGGGCAGCGGCGGCTACCTGCCTGTAAGGGCCAGGGCAGTCCAGTTGTTTGCTCGGTGGGTGTTTTTCGGGCTTTACAATTTTTAGCAAGGCAGGGGTGTCGCGGGGAAGTAGGTGACGGCTAGCATGAGCCGTCACCACTCAAGGAAGACACCATGGACTGCTCACTGCAACTCAACCGCACCAGCTGGGACGAACGCGCCCCGCTGCACGCTGCCTCCAAGGAATACGAAGTCGATATTCTGGTCCAGCGCCCCGGGCACCTTTCCGAAACCGTCCGCTTCGACCTGCCTTTGCTTGGCGACATCGCCGGGCTGAACACCGTCCACCTGCAGTGCCACATCGGCACAGACACCTTGTCGCTGGCACGCCTTGGCGCCAAGGTCTGCGGCCTGGATTATTCGGCGGCTTCGCTGGCGGAAGCGCGGGCACTGGCCGAGCGTTGCGCGGTGCCGATTGAGTATGTCGAGTCCGACGTCTATGCCGCCGACAAGGTACTGCCGGCAGGCACGTTCGACCTGGTCTACACCGGTATTGGCGCGCTCTGCTGGTTGCCGCGCATCGAGCCGTGGGCGCGTGCGGTCGCTGCGCTGCTGAAGCCTGGCGGGCGGTTGTTCCTGCGCGATGGGCACCCGATGCTGATGGCCATCAACGAAGACCACCAGGACCGCCTGCAGCTCGAATACCCGTATTTCGAGCACGAAGCGCCGACGGTGTGGCACAACGACCAGACCTACGTCGAGACCGAACAGCGCCTTGCCCACACCGAAACCCACGAATGGAACCACGGCCTGGGTGAAGTCGTGACTGCCCTGCTGGCGCACGGGCTGCAATTGACGGCACTGGTCGAGCACCAGAGCATCCCCTGGGAGGCGCTGCCGGGGCAGATGCTCAAGGGCAGCGATGGTGAGTACCGCTTGCGCGAGCAGCCTGCACGCTTGCCCCTGAGTTACACCTTGGTGGCGGTCAAAGCCTGATCAGGACAGGTAGCCGCCGTCGACGTTGAGTGCCGTGCCGGTGGTGTAGCTGGAGGCATCGCTGGCCAGGTACAACACCGCGCCGGCCATTTCCTTGGGGTCGGCCACGCGTTTGAGCGGAATCTGCTGCAGTGCGGCCTTCAGGATGGCGTCGTTCTTCACCAGTGCAGAGGCGAACTTGGTGTCGGTCAGGCCCGGCAGCAGGGCGTTGCAGCGAATGCCGAACTGGGCGCACTCTTTGGCGAAGACTTTGGTCATGTTGATGACTGCCGCCTTGGTCACTGAATAGATACCCTGGAAGTGGCCGGGGGACACGCCGTTGATGGACGCCACGTTGATGATGCTGCCGCCGCCATGCTCGCGCATCAGCTTGCCGGCTTCCACCGACATGAAGAAGTAACCACGGATGTTCACGTCCACGGTCTTCTGGAAGGCATTCAGGTCGGTGTCCAGCACGTTGCAGAACTGCGGGTTGGTGGCGGCGTTGTTAACCAGGATGTCCAGGCGCCCGAACTGTTCGCGGATGCCGGCAAACACCTGCTGGATCTGTTCCATCTCACCGATGTGGCAGGCCACCGCCGTCGCCTTGCCGCCCGCCGCGGTGATTGCCTCGGCCACCTGTTGGCAACCGTCGAGCTTGCGGCTGGAAACGATCACATGCGCCCCTTGCTGGGCCAGCAGGTGGGCGATGGCTTCGCCGATGCCGCGGCTGGCGCCGGAAACAAAGGCAATCTTGCCGTCGAGGTCGAACAGGTGGGTCTTGGACATGCTGTTTTCCTTGTTATCCGTCGTCGTGGGCGTTGTTCAGAGGCTGGACTTGGCTATGACCTGCAAACTCATCTGCTCCAGCAAGCGGTTCATGTGGATGAACTGGGCGAAACGCTTGTCCTGGGTCTGGCCGTGGAAGTAGCGGTAGTAGATTTGCTGGACGATGCCGGCCAGGCGGAACAGGCCATAGCAATAGTAGTAATCGAAGTTGTCCAGCGGGATGCCCGCGCGCTCGGCGTAGTAATCTACGAACTGGCGGCGGGTGAGCATGCCCGGCGCGTTGCTCGGCTGGCGGCGCATCATCTGCACCGGCGCCGGGTCGTCGGCCTCGATCCAGTAGGCCAGGCTGTTGCCCAGGTCCATCAGCGGGTCGCCCAGGGTGGCCATTTCCCAGTCCAGCACACCGATGATGCGCATGGGGTTGTCGGCGTCGAGGATCACGTTGTCGAAGCGGTAATCGTTGTGCACGATGGCGGGCTTTGGATGGTCGGCGGGCATTTTGTCGTGCAACCAGGCCGTCACCTTTTCCCAGCGTGGGGCATCGGGGGTCAGGGCTTTTTCGTAGCGGCTGGTCCAGCCCTCGATCTGGCGCTGCACATAGCCTTCCGGCTTGCCCAGGTCGGCCAGGCCACAGGCGTTGTAGTCCACCTGGTGCAACTCGACCAGGCGGTCGATAAAGCTTTTGCACAGGGCCTCGGTGCGGCGGGCGTCCAGGTTCAGCTCGGCGGGGATGTCCGAGCGCAGGATGATGCCCTTGACCCGTTCCATGACGTAGAATTCGCCGCCGATCAGGCTGCTGTCGGTGCAGTGCACATACGCCTTGGGGCAGAAGGGGAAACCACTGTTCAACTGGTTGAGGATACGGAACTCGCGGCCCATGTCGTGAGCCGACTTGGCCTTTTGCCCAAATGGCGGGCGGCGCAGCACGAAGTCCCGGCCGGGGTAGCTGACCAGGTAGGTGAGGTTGGAGGCCCCCCCGGGAAACTGGCTGATGCGCGGCAGGCCGTCCAGGCCGGGGATGTTGGCCTTGAGGTAAGGGTCGATGACGGCCGCGTCGAGTTCTTCGCCGGGGCGTACCTGGGTGGACTGGTCGGTGAGCGTCATGCGTTTTCCTTATTCTCGATCGCAAGGACTATTGGCTAATCTAATGGCCTGACGGCGCTGGAACAAGCGTGCCAAGTGCCATATAGGCGAGGGTGTTGCAGGTCGATCACTGCACCGAATGCAGGGCAAAAAAAAACCGAAGCCGCCACGGCTTCGGTTTTTCGATCATCCGGTGTACCCAGCCCTCAGGACGGGAACAGCTCGCTGAGTTTCATCGACAGCATCATGTCGCCTTCAACGCGCAGCTTGCCGCCCATGAAGGCCTGCATGCCGTCGGTTTCACCACTGACGATGCCCTTCAGGGTTTCGCTGTCCATCACCAGGGTGCAGTTGGCGTCCGGGTTTTCGCCTTCCTGCAGATCGCAGGTGCCGTCTTTGACGATCAGCGCGTATTGCTTGCCTTCGTCGGTGATGTTGAAGCCGAACACCAGGTCCAGGCCGGCGGCAGCGGATGGGTTGAACTTCTCTTGCATCTTTTTGACGGCATCAGCTACGGAGGTCATGGCGCATTCCTTATAGAGTTATTTACACGTCCCCGCAGGGACACAACAAACCGGGCTCATCGATAGGTGACAAGCTCCGGTACCCTCAACAGCTGCACATGGGCCTGGCTGTTGAAGGAGGCCAGTGCCACGTCGCGGCCGCGGAACTTCAGCTGGCTGAGCGACGTGTTGATGATCTGCCAGTTCAGCGCGAACGCCTGGCTGGGGGTAATACGGGTAACCAGGTGGAGCAGGGCGGCGATGGTGCCGCCCGAGGTGAAGATGGCGACATTGTCGCCGCTGCCGGCGGCATCCAGCACGCGCTGCAGGCCACCTTGTACACGGTGGGTGAACGCCTGCCAGCTTTCCAGGCCATCGTCGGCATGTTCGCCCGCGTGCCAGCGCTGCACCATCAAGGCGAACAGGCGCTGGAACTCGCTGCGGTGCTGCGCAGCATTGCGCAGGATGTGCAGGGCATCGGGTTCTTCTGGCAGCAGCCCGGGCAACAGGGCGCGGATGACGCCATCGGCATCGAACTCATTGAACGCGGCGTCGGTCTCAACAGCCGGCGCCGGGCAGCCGCTGGCATGCAAGGCCTCCAGGGCCAGGCGTGCGGTATCCTGCTGGCGGCGCAGGTTGCCTGCCACGCAGCGGTCCAGCCGAATACCCAGTTGGGCCAGGTGCTCACCCAAGGCCTGGCTTTGGCGCACGCCCACGGGCGAGAGGACGTCGTAGTCATCGGCACCGAAGGAGGCTTGGCCATGTCGGATCAGGTAGAGGTTGCCCACGAAAGGTTCCGGCCTGTTTGGAGGTTGCTGCGAGGTTAGGATGCAGCACACGGGCTGTCAACGAAAAAACATACAAGCGTTTGAAAAGGTTGTTTGAAAGGTGTTGCCAGCGTTTACACCGGCTGGCAGCGCCTCAGGTGCAGCGGTATGCTTGCAACAGTTACGCGCCGCTTTGGCGCAGGTATTTAAGGAGTCAACGTGGAGTTTCTTGCCGAGTACGCAAGCTTTCTCGCCAAAACCGCCACCCTGGTCATCGCTATCCTCGTGGTGCTGTCGGCCATCGCCGGGTTGCGCAGCAAAGGGCGGCGCAAACCGGGTGGGCAACTGCAGGTCACCCGCCTGAACGAATTCTACAAGGACCTGCGCGAGCGCCTGGAGTCCGGCCTGCTCGACAAGGCCCAGCTCAAGGCCTTGCGCAAGCAGCAGGCCAAGGCGGAAAAACAGCAGAAGAAAGGCAAGGCCGAGGAAAAGGGCCGGGTCTTCGTGCTGGACTTCGATGGCGACATCAAAGCCTCTGCCACCGAAAGCCTGCGCAACGAAATCACCGCGCTGCTGACCCTCGCCACCCCGCGTGACGAAGTGGTGCTGCGCCTCGAAAGCGGTGGTGGCCTGGTGCACAGCTACGGCCTGGCTGCATCGCAACTGGCGCGCATTCGCCAGGCGGGCATCCCGCTGACCGTGTGCATCGACAAGGTGGCCGCCAGCGGTGGGTACATGATGGCCTGCATCGGCGAGAAAATCGTCAGTGCGCCGTTCGCCGTGCTGGGTTCGATCGGGGTGGTGGCGCAGTTGCCCAACATCAACCGCCTGTTGAAGAAGCACGACATCGACTTCGAAGTGCTGACCGCCGGCGAGTACAAGCGCACCCTGACCGTATTTGGCGAAAACACCGACAAAGGCCGGGAGAAGTTCCAGGAAGACCTGGACATCACCCACCAGCTGTTCAAGGATTTTGTCGCCCGCTATCGCCCGCAACTGCATATTGATGAAGTGGCCACAGGAGAAGTCTGGCTCGGCGTTGCCGCACTCAACCGCCAGTTGGTGGACGAACTGCAGACCAGCGACGAGTACCTCAGCGCCCGCGCGCGCAACGCCAATCTGTTCCACCTTCACTATGCCGAACGCAAGAGCCTTCAAGAGCGAATCGGCATGGCTGCCAGCGGCACGGTGGAGAACACCGTGGTGGGCTTATGGAGTAAACTCAGCCGCCTGCGCTAACACCTTGAACCCGTTGAAATTTTTTTTCGTTCAGGGGGTTGCAAGGTGAAAGGAATGAAGACATAATGGCGCCCATCGAAACGCAGCAAACTTTGAAAAAGTTTCAGCGTTTCAAGGAGATAGCAAAGCGCAAGCAGCTAGATCCGACCTTTGAGGCCGAGTAGCAAAGTGGTTATGCTCCGGATTGCAAATCCGTCTACGCCGGTTCGATTCCGACCTCGGCCTCCACCATTCGAAAGCCCCGCAGATTAACGTCTGCGGGGTTTTTATTTGCGCGTCAGAAAACCCAATCATTTCCGCATAATCAGGCATCGTTTCCGCATCAGGTCGTTATTTGGTCGGGCTGACGACCTCGCCGACTCGGCGGTAGACCCGCTTCGTGATCTCTTCTTTGGAGTGGCCCAGCAGCCTGCTGGCGTGGCTATGTCCTCGATTTCCGAGGCCGCCTTCGGTCTGATATCGCGGAACTGCAACTGCCGAACTGAGGCGGCCAGGTCAGCGTTGCCGAATGACGGCACTCGTATTGATGTTCGGGTGAGGTTTTGCCAACCTGGTGGGACGCAGATGTTCTTGGGGATTTATGCCCGGTGAGGGATGGCTTTATACGAAGAGGCATTCACCTCTCAGCCAGGCGAGTCGATGACGAGGATGCTTGCTAGGGGAGTGGCTCAAGCTCGTCGCATCGCTGCCGAGGGCGCTCCTGCCGCCGATCTTCTCGCCGCCTCGAAATAGAGGGAGAGGGGTTACAGCTGGGTGGGAGTGCAAGTGTACTCCTGGCGCGTTACGGCTGACGTTTAAGGGGGGGGCCGAAGTCCTCAAGGAACACGGTGATCGTGTCCAGCCGAGGTGCGCCGGTGATCACCAGCTTCGTTACCATCGAGCGCTCAACCTTCAGCGGCTTGGTCGGTTTGTTTTCTGTGGGCATGGGGATACCTCGGAGCCTGGCAAGCCGGGCTACGCTGAATGTTTCATTGGTAGAGGAGGTCCGGAGATGACTACAAAGTTCGTCTGCCAGAACTGTGAGAAAGAAACGGAAGCAGAGCTGGATCACGATGAAGAATTGAACAGGCAGGCCTTCTACTGCCAGCACTGCGGGGCAAAGCATGTTTCGGTGATGGAGTCGCGTGCACCCGGCGGTCCGGTGGAGATGCAGTTCCGAGTTGTCGAAGACTAGGCTGCAACAGCCCGGGCAGTGGCTGATCGCCAAGGAGCCGCCGTCGCCGGAGAGGCGTTATCATTGAATAGGGGAAGGCGCTGGCTGATGGCACGGCGCCACGTTTTGCGGAGGGTGGGGATGTTTGTTATAACGCCCGGCCATTTCACAGGAAGGAACCTCATGAAACGCACCATCATTGGCTCAGCCATCATCGCCATTGCTGCCCTGTCCCTCAGCGGGTGCTGGGAGTCCGAGGAAGAGAAGAAGGCGCAGGCACAGCAGGACGCCAGCGAGAATCTCTGGAACATCACTCCGCCTGATGAGAGCCAGGACAAGGGGTTCAAACCGTGAAGTCATGCCTTGCCTCAATCCTCGCTGCGGCACTCGTTATGAGCTTGGCGGGCTGCAAAGAAGACGCCGTCGACACGGCAGCCTATGAGCCGACTAGCGAACACTGTCAGCCCGACTACCTGAAAACGCTTCCAGACAACAAGGCCCGCGAAGACCTGGTCGAGAAGTGCATGACCGGTGGCTCGTACAAGAAGTCAGAGCCGAAGACCTGGTAACGTCCGGTCTTCGTCAGTCAGCGCCGCCTCATCAGGCGGCGTTTTCGTATGTGGGGAAGGCGCTGGCGTGCAGCGCTGCTGTTGTTATGCTTCGCCGCTTACCAAAGAGGGAGAGTGGTAATGCAGTTGCGTGAAAGACTTCGGGCGTTCCAGCTATGGTTCAACCCGAAACGCAGACGGTGGGCTGGGGTGACCCTGATCACGCTTGGGGTGATTGGGATGTTTCTCAACCCGCAAAGCCGGTGGACCCTGGTGCTGGGAACTGGAATCTACTGGTTCTTCACGGCCCTGCCGCCCACACTCGGCGGCAAGCGTTGAGGTGCTGGCGGGCAGCGCCGGAGGGTCAGGCGGCGATCGGAAACTCTTTGCCCAGGGCCTGCTGAACTGTCGCGATGGCGCGGCAGAGGTAAGCCCAGTCAGGGTTCGGCTCCATGGCGCCAGGTCTTCGAGGTACACACTGATCGGGTCGAGGCCGTGCACCTCGGTGATCAGCCGCTTGGTGACGGTCGATGTCTCGACGTTCATGGCTTTGTCCATGCATGCACCGCCCTCCGTGGCCGGATGCGGCATGGTGGCAGTGTGAATGCCGAAAAATTGATTTGGTCTGTGGCTGTTAGAGGTGAACAAGACTGCGTCGTGTTAGATTGCGTGCATCAAACAAGGAGGTTTAGATGAGCCAGAGCAGAGACAGCAAGATCGATAACATTGAGTTCAATGTAGCGAGCATTGAGCGCAGCAAGGCTTTCTACGGTGAGGCCTTCGGCTGGAGCTTTGTGGACTATGGCCCCAGCTACACAGAATTTAGCGATGGGCGTCTTACTGGTGGTTTTACGACCGGGGAGCCCGTGCAGCCCGGAGGCCCGCTGGTGATCTTGTATTCAACTGAACTCGAAGAGTCGCAACGTAAACTTGTTTCGGCGGGCGCCCGTATCAGTCGAGAAATATTCTCTTTCCCTGGAGGGCGGAGATTCCACTTCACCGACCAAGATGGATACGAATTGGCTGTTTGGAGTGCCGATATTCCAGAGGTTTAGATTTGCCCCCGATGGCTCTATGCATGCGCCGCCCTCCGTGGCCGGATGCGGCATGGTGGCAATTTGGTTTGGTTTGGGATGGGGTATTAGGGGTGACCGGCATGGGGCCGGGCATCGTCAGAGCCATCATCGCCTCCATTGGGTACGAAGGTGGCGCCAGGCCCGATGTCGAGCAGGTCGCATACCCGGTTGATGATCTTTTGCCTTCGACAAACATCGCCAAAATCCCCAGCCATAGAGCTGGGCTTGTTCGTTTTAGGGATTTACTTGAGGTGGGGCCAGACTGGTAGAATTTGCGCCCCTTGAACCTTGAGATGGATCTTATGCGACAGTTTTTGGCAATGACTTTTGGGGGGCTAACCCCGAGCTACTTCGCTCGGCAGTTATTCTTCGGCGCGCTCTTTGGGGCTTTTTTCATTTACATGAAATCACGCGCTCCACTAGGTATTGATTTCGCAACGGTAGCCATCTCGGTGGTGAGTACCTTGCTCTATCCCTATTCTCGATTTGTGTACGAGAGCGTGGTGGGCTTCATCATGGGCCGCAACATGTTCTTCGTGAATGCGCTGCTGATGCTGTTTATCAAAGTGATGACGATGTTCATGTGCTGGTTCCTGGCGATCTTCATCGCGCCACTGGGATTGCTGTACCTCTACTGGCATCACAGTAGACAGCCTTCCAACTAAATCCTCCGAGCCCAGCCTAGCGCTGGGCTTTTTCGCTTATGCAGATGACGCTGAAAGTGCAGTATGAGAGGGGCAGGGCGGCCGGAGCGAAAAGCGAAGAGGTCGCAACGCTGTTTAAAGGGCCGTCCCCTGCTGATCACAGGCACCCTAACACGGCTTCAGCGCCGGTCATCCGCACCCATTCATGAGCGCGGCCAAGTACCGGCTATGGGCATCGTCCGGATTCGCTAAGCAGGGGGGGTAGTTCTCGGCCAGGCCGAGCAGCTGATGTTCCGCGCAGGCGGGTGGCAAAAGGCTCGGCAAGAGCAGCAGATGCGGGAATGGTTTGGAGACGAGCCGACCTACCTCATCACCCTGGCCGCCGACTACTGCGCCCAGTGCTCCGACGCTGAGTTCTGCGCCCTCGTCGAGCACGAGCTCTACCACATCACCCAGGCAACCGATGAGTACGGCGCGCCCAAGTTCACCCAAGACGATTTGCCCAAGCTCTACCTGAGCGGCCATGACGTCGAAGAGTTCGTTGGTGTGGGCCAAGCCACGACGTACAGCAGCTGATCGACGCTGCAAGCCGGCCGCCTGAGGTGGCCAAGATCAACATTGCGAGGGGCATGACCCAACCAAGTACGCCGGGCGGGGCCGGTTCGATTCCGACCTCGACCTCCAACATTCGAAAGCCCCGCAGATGAAAATCTGCGGGGTTTTTCTTTGTGCGCTGAAAAACCTGATCGTGTCCGCATCAGCCCTCCACTGGGCAGGGCTGAATGGCTATCAATCTGCAGGTAGCATTTAGAGCTTGTATTGAATGGTGTAGGACGCATCGGTTCTCGGTTCTATCGTAATAGGAATACCGAAGAGCTTCCCTCGACAATCACTGACAACACAGCGATACACCGTTCCCTGCTGAAGCTGGGCCCATAAGCCTTCGTCATGTATCGCGATACCTAGTACACGGTTGTTCGGATCCTCTCTGACCTGAGCAACGTAGTGGTCCAGGTCGCACCCGAACTCGGCAGTGGTAAACTCTGGATCAAAGCCGATCAGCACACCGTGCCTTTTCAGATCGTCCCTGATACGCTCAATCACGTCGTCTGCTTCTTGTTTTAGCATGATCGTTATCTCGCGGTGCTTGTACTCATCAAAACTCTAGCTGACCCTGATGATTTTCGTTGTTCATCGGTGTAATCAACGACTCACCCTCATTCCTCACATTTCCTACCGCCTTACCGACCGGATACCACCGGAATTGCGCAGCTGGCATGCAACCTTGCTCCACGATCGTCGCAGCCCGCTGCGGCGATGTGGTTGGGTCGATCCATTCCCGCGCGAGCTCAGGGGGCAACACCAAGGGCTTCCTGTCGTGGATGTCGATAAGTCCCTGATCCGCTGCTGCGGTGATGATCACAAATCCGTCGCGCTCGTCTGGCTCGGTGCTCTGGTGCACTTCTGCAAGCGCAGCGAAATAGAGCGGGGCGCCGTTGGCGCTTGTGATGTAGTACGGCTGCTTGCGCTTCGGATCCGCTGGGTCTGGTATCCACTCGAACCAGCCGTTCGCCGGCGCCAGGGCTCTACCACCTGGCCACAGGTCTTTAAAGAATTTCCCTGTTAGCACCGTTTCAGCCCGGGCATTGATCGGGTCCGGCCGCTTCCCCTTCGCCCAAAACGGCGACCACCCCCACTTGACCCGATCTACGCTGAGTCCATCGTCGACCGGGCGGATGATTTCGACGCGTGTCGACGGTGCCACGTTGAAGCGGTTGATTGGCGCGTGGTCGTAGCCATTGATCACCACCAGGTCCAGCGACAGCTGGCGCAGGTAATGATCCATCGACTCATAGATCGAATATCGTCCGCACATTTTCCCACCTCTCGCCCGTCAGATTTTTCATCACTCAGGATTTACAGGGCAGCCGATGCCAGATTGGTTGTATATAAATACAGTTTTCGTTGGGCCTTTCGCACTGTGGCGAGAGACGTCTTGCTCATTCGCGGGTTGGTCGGGCGGGTCAAATTCAGACGGCTTGAACGTCGATGACTCAGTGCTTGTAGAGTAACGCGTCAACTACAACGCCGAACGCTGATGAATGTTCATGGCGATTAGGATAGTAGAGATGGTAACCGGCAAAGGGTTGGCACCAATCTTCCAACACCAACACCAACACCAACACCAACAGCAGCGTGCCGATCCTGCGTGCGGCCGTGGCGGGATGTGGCTTGGGTTTCCTGCCGAGCACATGGTGGCGAAGGAGCTAGCGGCGAGTATGCTGGGGAATTCAACCCACCGGAAACAGCAAGGTGGCGGCTAGCCCGCCGCTTGCTCGATTATGCAAACGCACCTGCCCGCCCATCCGGTCAACGATGGTCGCCACGATGGAAAGCCCCAGGCCTGCACCATTGGGACTGTTACGGCTGTAGAAACGCTCGAATACGCGCGACAGGCTGGCCTCATCGATACCCGGCCCCTCGTCCTCGACGACCAGCTCGACGTGATTCTCCAGGCGCCTGAGTGACACCGTGATGCGGCCAGCGGGCGGTGAATGCTCCACCGCGTTCGACACCAGGTTCTGCAGGGCGATGCCCAGGGCGCCGGCATCGATTGTCAGGTGATGGTCGCCTTCACCGATATCCAGCGAGGGCTCCAGGCCGCGGTCCAGGATCCACGGGGTCAGGTCGGCCAAGGTCTCGGTGATCACTTCGGCCAGGTCGATCTCAGTACCGGCTCGCTGCCCCAGCCTTGGCTCGACACGGGCCAGCGTCAGCAACTGATTGACAACCCTGGTAAGCCGGTCCACCCCACCCATCAGAAAGCCCAACGCTTTGTGTCGCTCGGCCTCGTTGCTGGCCTCCAGCGCGTTCTGCGCGTGCAGGCGGAGGACGGCCAAGGGTGTGCGCATTTCGTGGGCGGCATCGGCAATGAACCGATGCTCACGCCGCAACAGGTCCTCGATCTGCGCCAACAGGCGGTTGATGGCGGCCTGCATGGGCTCCAGCTCCGAGGGCAGAGGCATCAACTGCAACGGCTCTAGCGAATCGGCGTGACGCCCACGGATGATGTTGGCCATGTTCTGCAACGGCCGAAGTCCCCAGCCGATAGCAGCCCAAACCAGCAGTGCCAACACCAGGCTGCCGAGCAGGAACGGGAGCAGGGTGTGGCGAACGATGCGATCGATCAAGTCGTAGCGCACATCGTCACGCTCGCCCACCCAGATCACCCAGTGTCGTTCCGGCACCGGCAGCACGAAACCGCGCCATTGCTCGCCACCACTGGAAAAGTCGTAGAAACCGGGTACCGTCGGTGGAGGTTCGATGGTCGGCGCACTGGGTGTGTGCACCAGCAGGCCAGCGCCGTCCTGCCAGACCTGGAATGCCAGCTTGCTCTCGTAGGGGTGGCCTACCCGATGGTGGCCCGCCTGGGCCAATGCCTCGTTGAATGCCTGGTACATTGCTTCACGCGAGCCACTTTGCACCGGCAGGCTCATGACGCCCTGCAGCAAGCGAGCGTTTTGAGCCAGGTGCGCGTCATACACCTCGTTAATTTCGTGGCGGCTGTCGTGATAGTTATAGAGCGCCAGCAGGCCGGTCCCCAGCAGCAGCAACAGCATCACCCGCCACAGGGTGCGTTGGCGCAGCGAGCTCATGCCTTGGCCTCGACCAGATAGCCAATGCCGCGCACCGTACGGATCAGCCCGTTGAACAGCTTTTTGCGCAACTGGTAGATGTTCACCTCCAGCGTATTGCTCTCGGGTTCCTCATCCCAGCCATACAGCAGCTGGGTCAGGCGTTCGCGGGTGAAAACCTTGCCCGGCTGCGCCAGCAACTCGTGCAACAGCATGTATTCCTTGGGGGTCAGCACCACTTCAACGCCGTTGTAATGAACTTGCTGGGTAGCTGGGTCGAGGCTGACGCCGGCATGCTCGATCATGACCTTGGCGCGGCCGGCGCTGCGCCTGAGCAACGCGCGCAAGCGTGCCTTCAGCTCGTTGAGGTCGAACGGCTTGACCAGGTAATCGTCGGCGCCGGCATCGAGGCCGGTGATGCGATCATCGAGGGCATCCCGTGCGGTGAGAATCAGCACCGGGAGGCTGTCGCCGCCGGCGCGTACCCGTCGCAGGAGTTCAATGCCATCCATGCGCGGCAATCCAAGATCCAGGATCACCAGGTCGAAGCTCTCGTGCTGCAACGCATGCAAGCCACTGACACCGTCCCGCAACCAGTCGAGGGTGTAGCCCTGCTGGCGCAAACCGTCGCAGATCCCCTCTCCCAGTGCGATATCGTCCTCAACCAGCAAAAGCCGCATGTTCAGTCCTGTTTGTCCTTGATCGCCTTGAGTAAAGCATCGATATCCGCGCGACGACCCTGATCAGCCAGCTCACGCCCCGGCCGCGGTGGGGCTTGCAAGGCTTTGTGTAGGGCTGCGGTAGCCTCCGGGTAGCGTTTTTGCCGATACAGATGATCAGCCCAGAAATAGTTGCTGTCGATACCGCCGGGGTTGATCTGCAGGGCTTTGCGCAGCATCTTGTCGGCCATCTCGGCATCACCGAAACCAATCGGCCAACCGGGCACTTGGTCGTACAGCGTGCCCAGGCTGGTATAGGCCGAACCCTGCAGGGCGTTGGGGTCCAGTTTCATGGCCTGCTCCAGGCTAGCCTTCGCGGCCTTGACCTTGCCTAGCGCGCCAAGGCCACCGGTGGCCCCCGCCCAGCTGCTGTTGATGATGCCCTCCCAGATCAATGGCTCTGGGGTACCGGGATACTGGTGAACGAAGGCCGTCGCGTCACTCGCCAGCTTTTCGAAGGCGTCAGCACGTTTGTCCTTGGGTAACTGGTACTGGATCTGCGCCCAGCGCTGCTGCAGCTCACTCAGGTGCTGTGTGCCGGTCTGATCCAGTGCCCAGGTGAAGGGTGCGAATGCCAGCAAGCTGGCGATGAGCAGTCGCTTCATTTGATCGACTCCTTGGAGTGGCTGCCGATGTAGCGGCGAATGACAGGCAATTGTTTGCGCAGTGCGCGGTCGACTACACCCGGCAACATGCCGTTAATGCGCACGAAGAGCTTTTCCGGCCAGCCCAGGTAAAGCTCGCTGCGTTCAGACTCCACGGCCTGAAGCACTGCACGAGCGACATCCGCCGGGTCGTCCATGCCGACTTTCAACGCTTGATTGAGCGCTGTCGCAGCACTGCTATTCATGGCGGTGCGGGTCGCGCGGGGCGCTGCATAGAGCACATTCACCGTGGTGTCCTCCAACTCGCGCCGCAGCGCTTCCGAAAAGCCACGCAGGGCGAATTTGCTGGCGCAGTAGGTGGCATAGCCGGGGTAGCCGATCGAGCCATAGGTGGACCCGACATTGACCACCAGCGCCTTGGGCTGGGTGCGCAGCAACGGCAGGCAGCCACGTGTCAGTTGCATCGGCGCCTTCAGATTGATGTCCAGCAGCTCATCGAGCTCGTGCTCGCCCAACTGATCGAGCAAGGCGAAGCGGTTCACCCCGGCAGCGTTGATCAGAACGTTGACATTGCCCATCTCGCGGGCTCGACCAACCACTTGCTCGCGCCCTGCCTGGCTACGCAGGTCAGCTTCTTGCCAACGCAAACGGTCCGGATACCGATTCATCAGGCCAGCCAGCTTGCCCATGTGCCGGCTGACCGCCAGCACCTGGGCACCGGCAGCGCACAATTGCCCGGCAAGCTCCAGTCCAATACCCCCACTGGCGCCGGTGAGAACCACCACGGATTCAGGCAAGCGCATGACGCACCTCGTGCTGCGCGGCGCGCGGCAAGCCCTGGAACATCTCGGTGTACAAGCGGTAGACGACCTTTGCAGCGTGGATCACAGCCTGCTGGTCGCCCTCGTCATCGAGGCGGTCCATCAAATGCTTGTAGGTCACCATGTGGTCCTGGTCGAGCGCACCATGGGAGCTGAGGTAGCTGAACGCCTGGCCAGGCAAGCCCAACGTGCTCTGGATGGTGGCCGCCGCCTGCGTGGCCAGGGCGATGCTGGTGCCTTCGAGTACGTTGACCATGCCGAACAGCCCGACAGGGTTACCGCGGGCAATCAGGTCGTAGAGGTAGGCGACCATCAGCTCGATTGGTAGCGCTGGCCGACCATCACGCACGGCTTCCCAGTCGCCGCCGCAGGCGTTGATGTCGTTGAGGATCCACTGTTCGTGGCCGTACTCCTCATCGATGTATTCGCACACGGCACCGCGCAGCCATTCCAGGCGCGACGGCAAACGCGCGCCACAGGCCATCATCAGCGGCACCGTATGGCGGACGTGGTGGTAGGCCTGGGTCAAGAAGGCGACGTAGCTGTCCAGGCTGACCTGGCCGGCCAACGCGTCCCGGATTACAGGCACTGCGAACAACGCCTGACGTTCTTCGGCAGTTTGTGTTTGCAAAGCATCGAAAAATGACATGGTGAACCTCACAACGCGATGTCGGATAACAGGGTTTGGTAACGCTGCAGGATCGCCTCGCGCCGTGGGCGGCCGTTGGCAGTCAGGGTTTCATCAATGGGGCTTAGCGGGGCCGGCAAACGGCGCCAGGCATGCACATGCGCGTAATCGGGCAGTTGCGCGTTGCAGTGCCGTACGGCCTGCTCGATAGCCTCGTCGCTGGCGGCGGGGTCCAGTGGCCAGAGCAGCGCCAGGTTGTGCGGCAAGGCTTCGCCATGCACGAATGCCTGTGCAATCACGCCGCCCTGAGTCAGCTCCGACTCAACCCACTCCGGGTTGACGTTACGACCGAAGCTGGTGATGAACTGGTGCTTACTGCGCCCGTCAAGGTACAGGTAGCCCTCTTCGTCGAGGTGACCGAGGTCGCCCGTCGCCCACCATTCGCCGGTGACCGGCGCCTCTTCCAGATAACCCAGTAAGGTCGAGCCAGCCACCAGCACCTCGCCGTCGTCAGCAATGCGCACCTGCACATGGGGCAAGGGCTTACCGACGCTGCCAGGGCGAACGGCCCACGGTCGGTTCAGCGCAACCACCGAGGTGCATTCGGACAAGCCATAGCCTTCGAATACTGGCAAGCCCACGGCATCGGCCCGAGCCAGCAGGTTGGGTGATACCCGGGCGCCGCCCACGGCCACGAATCGCAGTGGGCCAACCCCCATGAGCCTGCGCTCGATAGCGGTGACCAGCCCCATCAGCAGTTGCGGCACGAGGATCAGACTTTGTGCACCGCTTAGGGCAATCGCAGCGAGCAAGCGCTTGAAATCCACCTGACTTGCGCCGCCCATGCCCAACTGTTGCTGCGGGTAGAGCTTGACGCAGGCGCCCGCCATGAGCGCGGCATATACGCCGAGGTTCTCCAGCAATACACCCAGTGGCAGTACCGCCAGGTATTGCTGAGGCTCGGTTGGTCGGCTTGCAGCTTCCAGCTCCCGCGCTACCCGCAGCATGGCCTCGGCGCCCAGGCATACGCCCTTGGGGCTCCCGGTACTACCGGAGGTGTAGGTGATTTTTGCGGTGCCCGCCGGCAATTCAGGCGCGACGACGTCATTACGCGTCAGGAAGCCTTCTGCCAGCTTTTGGGTAAACCCTTGCTCAAGAAGCTGGGCGGTCCACTGCGTCTCGCACAGCACGCTCGTGGCACCACTCTGCTGCAGGCAGTGCCGGAACTGAGCCGCGCTGAAGAACGGCGGTACGATCACACTAGTGCGCTCGGCGAAAAGAGCCGCCAAGTCCCAGAAAAGCAGTTCAGGCCCGTTATCCAGCACCATGACGAACGTGCCCGCTGGCCTGGTCAGCAAGCGGGCTACACGCAATTCCACCTCGTCAAGCAATTGCCGGTAGGTGAAACACTGCCCCAGGCCCCGAACAGCTACAAAATCGGGTTTTTGCTGGGCATGCTGGAGCAACAACGCGTGAAAGAGATGCAGTTCATGCGGCATGACCGGTCTCCTGGGCCAGCTTGGGAAACCCAAGGCGTTGGAACACCCCCGCCCGGGTCAGGGCATCGAAGCCATGGCCGATGTTGCCGGCGAACACCTGTGGTCGTTGGTCGTAGTACGTTCCCCACTGATTAGACTGCCCCTGCAAGCGCTCAGGATCAGCCGCAGCCAAAACGGTAGGCATCAAGCCCAGCCGTTGAAAGCTGTTGATCAGTGTCGCCGCGCCGGTGAATGCCACCCACTCCAGGCCACGCGAAGCCAACATCCAAGTCACGGCAATGATCATGATTCGGGCGCTGCCAGGGCTGAGTGAGGCCAGGTTGCCCACTTCGACCATGCCTGTACGGTCCAGGGCAACACCGGCGACCCGCGAAACAGCGACCTCCAAAGGGGCGTCCAGATACCGCTCGAGAAACAGAGGCCCGTCGCAGGCTGATCGCATGCCGGCCGCTGCGATCAGGCGTCCGTGGCTGTCATGCAATGCCAGCAGCTCTGGCAAGTAGTGCTGCACATCCGCTTGGTGCACGGTGGCAAAGCACTGGTGGATGAAGTGCTCCAGATCCTCGCGTGAAGCGTCGCCTGCCAGATGAAGCGACAACTGCGCGTGGTGGTCGGCATGACTGCCTATAGGAAGCGGGAGCAGGCTGCTCCATTCAGATTCGCTCATAAAACTCCCCCGATTGGGTTCGACGGAGAGAATTATCAGGGGCGAATCTGAAGGGAATCTGAAGTCAAACAGCACAAAGCGTCTGAGATCAGGATTAGTCGCAGGAGATCGAGCACTCGGTCACTGCCCCCGCTGCGTGTTCAACTTGATGACAGTGAAAACCCGATGCTGGCACAGCGCGCTGTGGCCAAATGGATCCCGTCAGTCTATGCCAGGCCCCACACGGCGTCTTGAGCACTTATCTTGAACCTCATCTCTGAGGCGATGGTCATCAGCAGGAGGGCGAGTGATATCGTGTCGGCGCCCTCATCAAATATTGAAACGTTCTCAAGCTATGGTGAACTCAAGCCCAATCCAACATTGATGGAGTCAGGAAATGGATTATTCCAGCATGGTTGAATCGTTGGACAAGATGCTCAAAGACGCGGCTACAGCACAATCCGGCTTGCAGGCATCAGGTGCCGGCTGTCATCGATGGATTCGCTGCCATTCGTCCGCGACTTCGCCCATCGTTGAGGGTGCCCCGGTTTTGATCCATGCCATAAAGGCACGGTCGAACTTGAATGACGCGCCACATTCACTGAGCAGAAACTGACGAACCTTCTGCGTGTTGCGGTAATGCTTGTCCAGCGGGGTGGCTCTGGTGATCGGGCCGGCGTGCCAGTCGAAGCTCATGGTCTGTTCCTTGACTGTTGAGAAGGCAAAAAGCCCGTAGAGGATCATCTACGGGCGTTGTGGTCGTGCGAAATGATCAGCTTTGAGGCTATCAACCTTCGAACTGGATCACCATGCGGCCTTGGATCTTGCCTTCCAGCATCTCGTCAAAGATCTGGTTGATATCCTCGATTGGCCGCAGAGTCACCTTGGGCACCACTTTGCCCTCAGCCGCAAACTGGAAAGCTTCCTGCAGGTCCTGGCGTGTGCCTACCAGTGAGCCCACCACTTCGATCCCGTCCAGCACCAGGCGGGGAATGTTCAGGTCCATGGATTCCGACGGAAGCCCGACGGCAACCAGCCGCCCGCCAGCGCGCAGGGCGTCGACGGCCGAGTTGAACGCGCCCTTGGCGACGGCAGTCACCACGGCGGCGTGGGCACCACCGGTCTTGGCCTGGATAACCTTTGCGGTGTCTTCGTTGAGCGGGTTGACCACCAAGTCTGCGCCCATTTCGCTGGCGAAGCGCAGTTGCTGCTCATTGACGTCGATGGCAATCACTTTGGCGTTGAAGACGTTCTTGGCATATTGCAGGGCCAGGTTGCCCAGCCCGCCGAGGCCGTAGATGGCAATCCATTGGCCTGGGCGGATGTTGGAAATTTTCACCGCCTTGTAGGTCGTGACGCCGGCGCAGGTGATGCTGCTGGCGGCAGCGGAATCGAGGCCGTCGGGTACTTTGACCGAGTAGTCGGCCTTGACGATGCAGGCTTCGGCCATGCCACCATCCACGGTGTACCCGGAGTTCTTCACCTCGCGGCACAGGGTTTCGTTGCCGCTGTTGCAATACTCGCAATGCCCGCAACCCTGGTAAAACCAGGCAACACTGGCACGGTCGCCCGGCTTGAGCGAGGTGACGCCCGGCCCGACTTCCTGAACCACGCCGATGCCTTCGTGGCCCAGCACAACGCCGGTCTTGTCACCGAAATCGCCATTTTTCACGTGCAGGTCGGTGTGGCAGACACCGCAGCATTGCATCTTCAGCAGCGCTTCGCCGTGTTCGAGGGGGCGCAGGGTTTTTTCTACCACGTCCACGCGACGGCCTGGTGCAACAACAGCAGCTTTCATAAGAGCCTCCGTGTCTATCCGAGTGAGCTTGGGTTATGGCTGGGTTAGCATAGCCCTTGCCGGGTCGGGCAAAACTGCTTCAGGTCATGCTTCAAGAACACGTCGCAAAAAGAAAACCCCGCGGCAATGATGCGGCGGGCTGCAAAAACGTACGGAGCGGGGCCAGTGTGCCAATCCGGTTGTCAGTATTTCGTGAAGCTCAGGTCATGAGGCTGTCATGCTCCCAAAGCCATAAAAAAGCCCGCCATGAAAGGCGGGCAAAAGACGTTTGAAGGGAGAGACTGCAGGCTGCGCGTGGCCGGTTAACCCAGGATTAAGCGGCAACACATTGACCTCGGAACCTGATACGCCTATACAGGCCTGCCATCACCCCAGGAGCCAGCATGCACGACGAAGACGACCTGCACGAACCCGAGCACGATCACCTGCTTGACCATGAATTTCTCTACGACGACATGGAGCCCGAGGCGGATGCCCAAGGCGCCGAGGATGAAGTGGAAGAAGACGAGGAAACGCTGGATGACCTCGATGACGAGGAGCGTGATCACCCTGCCTGGTTCGATGACTGCGAAGACGACTGACTCAGCGCCCGTCCACCGAGAAACGCCCTGGGCCGCTCACGGCCAGCAACAGCAGGCCGCCCATGATGCTCATGTTTTTAAGAAACTGGGTCATGTTGGAGCTGCGTTCGGGGTCGACCATGTTCCAGAACGGGTGGCCCAGCAGCGCCGTGCCCAGCACGAACAGCGCGAACAGAAACGCCAGCGGACGGGTGTAGAAGCCCAGGATCAGCAGGATGGCGACGACAAACTCCATGATTACGGCAATTGCAGCCGCCAGCATGGGGGCAGGGGCACCCAACGACGTCATGTAGCCAACCGTGCCATCAAAGCCGGTGAGCTTGGCCCAGCCAGACAAGACGAACAGGATCATCAGCAGTACGCGGGCGATCAGGATAATGATGTCGCGTTGGCCATCGAACAGGGAGTAGCGCATGGTGGCGTTCCAGTGGACGGGGACAAGTTCCACTTTAGCAGCTGCGCAAGACATTGCTGGCAGGCAGCAAAAAGGCGCCGCAAGGGCGCCTTTTCAACGAAGTTTGGTGCGAGTGGCGGGACTCGAACCCGCAAGGCTCACGCCGACAGATTTTAAGTCTGCTGTGTATACCAATTCCACCACACTCGCACGCTTGAAAGGGCCGCAACGACCAGCTCGCTTCTAAGCAGAAGGGCTTTGCAATCAAGCGCGCTTTATAACCCATTGTTATATTTGAGTCAACTGCAGCACCTATGATCAACAGAATGAAGGGTCGAACCACTGGATAATTGACACCTTGCTGTCATTACGCCACTGTTGCCCCCTTTATTGGATCCAAGAGTATGCGGCGATGGCTCAGTCCGACGCTAGCGAGCGTGTCGTGCGCCCACGGCTGTTCTGGCGGCTGCTGTTTGCGCTGGTGATCGTGTTGGGGGCGTTTCTTTACCTCAGCCTGATCAGCCTGGGTGGCTACCTGTTGATGCTCGGTTTCGATGCCGAGCACCCACAGCCGCAGCGGTGGATGGCTCTGGCTGGCGGCGGGGGGATCATGCTGGTTGGCCTGTGGCTGCTGAAAGTTGCCATGCCACGCCGTATCAGCCCTGCGTTGGTCGAGCCTGAACGCTGACCATTGGTAGCCACAGGGGGCCGTTGGCGGTTACCCTCGGCTAAGCTCACATCGTCCCTCCTGCTGTGCCAGTGGAGTTTTCATGGTTTCAGCTGACTGTCTCGATCACCCCGCCATACCTGCCCAGCGCTATGAACAGCTGGTGCAGTCGGTGGTGGATTACGCCATCTATATGCTCGACCCAACCGGCCATGTGGTGTCGTGGAATGCCGGCGCGCAACGGATCAAGGGCTACCGCGCCGATGAAGTGATCGGCCAGCATTTCTCGCTATTCTTCACCCCCCAGGATTGTGCCGACGGCCGCCCCGAGCGCTTGCTGCGCCAGGCGCTGGAGCAGGGTGTGGCGCAGGATGAGGGCTGGCGGGTGCGCAAGGATGGCACACAGTTCTGGGCGCTGGCGGCGCTGGACGTGATCCGCGATGACCAGGGCCAGATCATCGGCCTGGCCAAGGTCACGCGAGACATCACCGACCGTCGCGAGTCGGCGGCGCAACTGGACGCCGTGCGCGCCCAGCTGTTCCAGGCGCAGAAGCTGGAAGCCTTGGGCCAATTGACCGGGGGGCTGGCGCATGACTTCAACAACATGCTCACCATCATCATCAGCTCGGCGCGCCTGGCGCTGGCCAGTCAGGACCCGGCGCGTATCCAGCGCATGCTGCAGCACATTCTCGATGCGGGGCAGCGGGGCACCGAACTGACCCAGCAGCTGCTCAGCTTTGCCCGTCACCGCCGCCTCGATGTGGCGTGCGTCGCACCGCAAGACCTTGTCGCCGCCACCCGTGGCCTGTTGGAGCACGCACTGCCCAGCTCGATTGAACTGCAGGTGCAGTTGCAAGCGGGCTTGCCGTTGATCGAAGTGGATGCCGGGCAGTTGCAGATGGTGCTGCTGAACCTGCTGTTCAATGCCCGCGATGCCATCGCCGGGGAGGGCCGGATAGGCCTGACGGCCGAGGTGGTCGAGTTGGCTGGCGAGGTGGAAGGGCTGCAAGGCAGCTTCGTGCGCTTTGTGGTGGAAGACAGCGGCGAAGGGATTGCACCAGAAGTATTGCCGCGCATCTTCGAGCCATTCTTCACCACCAAGCCCTTTGGCAAGGGCACTGGCCTGGGCCTTAGCCAGGTGTATGGTTTTGCCAGGCAGAGCGGTGGCGCCATTTGTGTCGCCAGTGAGCTCGGCCAGGGAACTTCCATGCAGCTTTACTTGCCAACGTATCAGGACAAGACCAACAGCCCACTCGACAGGTAAGCATCATGGCGCAGGCACTCAGGCGGTTGGTGACAGGTATCGAAGGGCTCGATGCGCTGCTGAAGGGCGGCCTGGTAGCCGGCGCCTCCTACATCATTCAAGGCCCGCCGGGTGCCGGCAAGACCATCCTGGCCAATCAGTTGGCCTGCGGGCACGTGCGTACGGGCGGCCGGGTGCTGGTCGCCACCTTGCTGAGCGAGTCGCATGAACGGCTGTTCCAGTACCTGTCCACCCTGGACTTTTTCGACCCGACGCTGGTCGGCGACCAGATCCAGTTCGTCAGTGCCTTCGACACCCTTGAGCAGGAAGGGCTGGATGCCGTGGTGCGGCTGCTGCGCCAGGAAATCGCCCGGCAGCAGGCCAGCCTGTTGATTGTCGATGGCGTGCTCAATGCCCGGGTGCGCGCCGAAACCGCGCTAGATACCAAGAAGTTTGTCTCCGAGCTGCAGGGCCATGCGGCCTTTGCCGGCTGCACCGTGCTGCTGCTTACCAGCGCACGGCTGGACGAGGGCAGCCCGGAGCACACCATGGTCGATGGGGTGATCGAGCTGGGTGAGCAACTGGTGGGCAGCCGCGCCGTGCGCCATATCCAGTTGCGCAAGACCCGCGGCAGTGGGGCGTTGTCGGGGCGCCACGAATGCCTTATCGATGAAAGCGGCATGCACGTCTACCCGCGCCTGGAGGCGTTGTTCAGCCACCCCAGCCAGATGGGCAGCGCCACTCCGGCGCGCATCGGCAGCGGTGTGCCATCCCTCGATGAGATGCTCGATGGTGGCTTGGCCATGGGTTCGGTCAGTCTGTTGATCGGGCCGTCGGGTATCGGCAAGACTTCACTGGGGCTGGCCTTTCTTGGCGCCAGCACCAAGCAGGCACCGGGGTTGCACTTCGGCTTTTACGAAACGCCCGACCGCCTGCGCAACAAGGCCGCATCGCTGGGTTACGACTTTGCAGCCATGGAGCAGGAGGGTAGCCTGCAGTTGTGCTGGCAACCGACTACCGAGGGGCTGCTGGACCAGATCGGTGCGCGCCTGCTTGAGCGTGTGGAGGCCCATGGCAGCAAACGCGTATTGATTGACAGCCTCGGGGCGTTCAGTCGCCTCGCTGTCGACCCGACGCGGCTCAATGCGTTTTTCCGTGCCATCGCTGGCGAGCTGCGTGCGCGTGATGTGAGCGTGATGCTGACCTGGGAAATGCGCGACATCTTCGGCTCCGAGATCAGCGCCCCGGCCCCGGACCTGTCGAGCATTGTCGACAACCTGATGCTGATGCGCTTCGTCGAGCTGGATTCGCAACTACGGCGCATGCTGTCGATCCTCAAAGTGCGTGACAGTCACCACGACCCTGCCTTGCACGAGCTGCTGATCGGGCCGCAGGGCATTACCCTGCGCAGGGCATTCGAAGGTGCCTGCGGTGTGCTCTCGGGTACGCCGACACCACAGGGGAGTGGGTGACGGATGAGCCAATGAACACCATCCTGATCGTAGATGACGAATACCTGATTGCCGATATCCTCGGTTTTGCGCTGGAGGACGAAGGCTATCTGGTGGAAAAGGCGAGCAACGGCAGCAAGGCGCTGGAGGCGTTGAGGGAGAAACGCGTTGAGCTGGTGATCACCGACTACATGATGCCGCTGCTCAACGGTGAGGAACTGGTACGTGCCATGCGCGAAGACCCGACGCTATGCGAGTTGCCGGTCATTCTGATGAGCGGCGCGCAGGCCAGCCAAGGATGCCCGGCCCTGTTCGCCGCAATATTCGACAAGCCGTTCGACATGGACGAGATGATCGCCAAGGTGCGTCAGCTACTGGGCACCTGAGGCTGGCGGTCGAGCGCGTCCTTGCACGCTGGAGAGGGTAGGCTCAGTGTGAGTCGTCGTGCTTTTCCGGGGCTGGGCTACCGGCCTGGATGCGTTTGAAAATTTCTTCGCGATGGACCTGGACATCTTTCGGTGCATCGATCCCGATCCTCACCTGCATCCCTTTGACGCCCAGAATGGTGACTTTGATGTCATCGTTGATGACGATGCTTTCGCCAACCTTGCGGGTGAGTATCAGCATGTAGTTCTCCTTGGTGATGTAAAAAACCGCTGGGCCAGTTGCCGCGGCGGTGGGAGCGTGTCCCTCTTCCTTCTCATTAAAGACGCTTTCGGCGGATAGTAATTCCCCGACAGACAAATTCTGTTGCGTATCTTCAGTTGCAGGTGCCGAAACAAACCGCCAGCGGTTTGTCGGCCAAGGTGCTCGATGGCAAGAATAGGGGGCTTGGCGGCCAATGGGAAATTTCTTCGCATCATGGACTAAATAGACAGGCTTAATGGCCATCCTGTTCCTCAAGTGCCTGAAGAAACAGCAACAAGGCCACTTCTTCCGGGTCCAGGCCTTTGCGCATACGGCGCTTCGGCAAGTTGCCCAGCCGCCCCAGGGCATAGTGTTCAAGTACGGCCGGGTGAATGTAGCAGCGCCTGCAGACCGCGGGCGTGTTGCCCAGCCGTGTAGCCACCTGGCGGACGATGGCAGCGACCTGGCGCTTTGCCTCGGGCTCGGGCTCCCAGGCCAAGGGCCTGAGCAGGTTCAGGGCCAGGCTGCTGCCGGCCCAGGTGCGGTAGTCCTTGGCAGTGAAGTCGGCGCCGGTCAGCTCCTGCAGGAACTGGTTGACCTCGCTGGAGCCGATGCTGTGGCGCTGGCCGTTTTCATCCAGGTACTGGAACAGCGCTTGGCCGGGCAGTTCCATGCAGCGTTTGAGCAGGCTGGCCAGGCGCCGGTCGGTGAGGGTGACGTCGTGCTCGACACCCCGCTTGCCGCGGAACTGGAAACGGATACTGCTGCCCTTGACCTGAACATGGCGGTTGCGCAGGGTGGTCAGCCCGTAGGACTGGTTGTCGCGCAGGTAGCGCTGGTTGCCGATGCGGATCAGGGTGTGGTCCAGCAGGCTCACGACCAACGCCATGACCTTTTCCCGGTCCAGGCCTGGCCGTGCCAGGTGGGTTTCCAGTTGCGCGCGCAGTTTTGGCAAGGCCTCGGCGAAGGCCAGCATGCGCCCGTACTTGTGCTGGTCGCGCAGTTCGCGCCACTGCGTGTGGTAGCGGTACTGCTTGCGGCCACGGGCATCGCGACCGGTTGCCTGCAAATGCCCCTGCGGGTCGGTGCAGATCCACACATCTGTGTAGGCAGGCGGAATCACCAACGCGGCTATGCGCGCAAGGGTGGCGCTGTCGCGCACCCGCTGGCCATCGGCATCCAGGTAAATGAAGCGGTCGCGCCAGCGTCGCCGGGTCAGGCCCGGCTGGCTGTCGTCAACGTAGTGCAAGCTGCGCGGCAGGGGGCAGTCGAGCATGGCGGGCAGGCCTCGATCAGGTCGTTGATCAATGGACAACACCCGCGCGCAGGATGCTCAGCCCAGTAACGCCACCGACTTTATCTGGGCGAACAGCAGTTGGCCCGGGTGCAGGCCGAGCTGGTCTGCAGAGAAGCGCGTGATGCGCGCGAGCAAGGCATTGCCGGCGGCATCCAGGCTGACCAGCACATGGGCTGGGTTGTCGGCCGGGCGGCTTTCGCGCACCTGCACCGGCAAGCGGTTGAGGATGCTCGATGTGCTGTCGGCCGCCAGCGCCAGGCTGACGTCACGGGCCTGCACCTTGACGCGCAAGGTGCTGCCCATCACGTGGGCCGGGTGGGCGATGCGCAGCACCGGCCCTGAGCCACCGGGCAGGCGCAGGTCGAGCAGGTCGTAGTGCGGGTCGTGGCCGACCACCAGGCCTTCGAACACCACGCCAGCGTCCTCGCCCTGGGCCAGCGGCAGGTCGAGGCGGGCCAGGGTTTCACCAATCGGGCCGCTGGCGACCACCAGGCCTTGCTCCAGCAACACCAGGTGGTCGGCCAGCCGCGCCACTTCATCCTGGGCGTGGCTGACATACACCAGCGGAATGTCCAGTTCATCGTGCAGGCGCTCAAGGTAAGGCAGGATCTCACGCTTGCGCGGTCCGTCGAGGGCCGCCAGTGGCTCGTCCATCAACAGCAGGCGTGGGCTGCTGAGCAGGGCACGGGCAATGCCCACCCGCTGCGCCTCGCCGCCAGACAACGTCGCGGGGCGGCGTTCCAGCAAGTGGCCGATGCCCAGCAACTGGCAGGCCTGGTCCAGGCTCACCTTGCGTTCAGCCGCCGCCACCCGGCGCCAGCCGAATTCCAGGTTGCCGCGCACCGACAGGTGCGGGAACAGGCTGGCCTCCTGGAACACGTAGCCCACCGGCCGCAGGTGCGGGGCCAGGAAGTGGCCGCGGCCGCTGTCTTCCCAGACTTCGCCGTTAACCTCGATGTAGGCGCTGGCGGCCCGTTCCAGGCCGGCCAGGCAGCGAAGGCAGCTGGTCTTGCCGGAGCCCGAGTGGCCGAACAGCGCGCTGATGCCGCGCCCGGGCAGGTGCAGGTCAACGTCCAGGGTAAAGTCGTCGCGCGCCAGGTTCAGGCGCGCCACTATCGATGCGGTCATGTCAGCTCCAGCCAGCTTTGCCGCGGCGTCCGGCGTACAGCAGGAGCAGCACCAGGAAGGAAAACACCAGCATGGCACCGGCCAGCCAGTGGGCTTGCGAATACTCCATGGCCTCGACGTGATCGAAGATTTGCACCGAGACCACGCGGGTCTTGTCGGGGATGTTGCCACCGATCATCAGCACCACGCCAAACTCGCCCACGGTATGGGCGAAGCCGAGGATGCTGGCGGTGACGAAACCGGGGCGGGCCAGCGGCAGCACCACATGAACGAAGGTGTCCCATGGGCTGGCGCGCAAAGTGGCGGCGACTTCCAGCGGGCGCTGGCCGATCGCGCCAAATGCATTCTGCAGCGGCTGCACCACGAATGGCATGGAATACACCGTCGAACCGATCACCAGGCCCGTGAAGCTGAACACCACGCTGCCCAGGCCCAGCGCCTGGGTAGCCTGGCCGAACCAGCCGTGCGGCCCGAGGGCGATCAGCAGGTAAAAGCCGATCACCGTGGGTGGCAATACCAGCGGCAGAGCCACCACCGCACCCACCGGCCCGCGTAGCCATGAGCGCGTACGCGCCAGCCACCAGGCGATGGGGGTGCCGATAACCAGCAGGATCAGGGTGGTCAGGCTGGCCAGTTTGACGGTCAGCCAGATTGCACCCAGGTCACTGGCGTCCAGTGGCATCAGAGTTCATAGCCGTAGGACTTGATCACCGCAGCGGCTTTCGGGCCTTTGAGGTATTCGACCAGCGCCTTGGCGGCCGCATTGTCCTTGCCTTTGTTGAGGATCACCGCGTCCTGGCGGATTGGGTCGTGCAGGTTGGACGGCACGATCCAGGCCGAGCCGTTGGTTACCTTGCCGTCCTTGTAGATCTGCGACAGGGCAACGAAGCCCAGCTCGGCATTGCCGGTGGAGACGAACTGGAAGGCCTGGGTAATGTTCTGCCCTTCGACGATCTTGCCTTTGGTGGCTTCGGTGAGCTTCAGCTTGTCCAGCACCTGAGTGGCGGCCAGGCCGTAAGGTGCCGCTTTCGGGTTGGCGATGGACAGGTGTTTGTAATCGTTTTTCTTCAGTACGTCACCCTTGGCATCTACGTAGCCTTCCTTCGCCGACCACAGGGCCAGGGTGCCGATGGCGTAGGTGAAGCGCGATCCAGGGACGATTTCCTTTTCTTCTTCAAGCTTCTTCGGGGTGCTGTCGTCAGCGGCGAGGAACACTTCAAACGGTGCGCCGTTCTTGATCTGTGCGTAGAACTGCCCAGTGGCGCCGTAGGCTGCGACCAGTTTGTGGCCGGTGTCTTTTTCAAAGTCTTTTGCGATGGCCTGGATCGGGGCTGTAAAGTTGGCTGCGACCGCGACCTGAACCTCATCGGCCCAGGCAGTGTTGAAGGAGAACAGGGTGGCCAGGGCGGTGACGGCCAGGTGGGATGGGCGGATACGCATGAAGACAGCTCCTTGGGGTTATCGTTATGTTCTGAACTATATAGCGATAGGCCATTTGCCGGGAAGGGGCCGAACGTGTATATGAAGATGCCTAACGATTAACCAGGGCCAGTGCCTTTTCGGCAATATCCCGGGTCAGCTCCCCCGCAGGCACGTGCCGCCCCAGCCGCAACGCCTGCCCCGACCACAGGTTACTGAAGTCACTGTTACCTTGCGGATCGGTGATCGCCCGCAATGGCATCAACGCTCCACCCGCCAGCGGGAAGCGCGGTGCCAGGTCGCTCATCGGCCCCAGCTCGCGCATGATGCGGTTGTTGATGCCGCGCGCCGGGCGGCCGGTAAACAGGTTGGTCAACGCCGTGTCGCTCGCGGGCGCGCTGTCCAGCGCCAGGCGATGCGCCGACGAAACCTTGGCCTCGGGGCAGAACAGGTAAGCCGTGCCGATCTGCACTGCCGAAGCGCCCAGTGCCAGCGCCGCCACCAGGCCACGGTGGTCGCCGATACCGCCTGCGGCAATCACCGGCACGCTGACCGCGTCCACCACCTGCGGCACAAGGGCGAAGGTGCCGATCTGGCTGCTAATGTCGTCGCTGAGGAACATGCCCCGATGGCCGCCGGCTTCATACCCCATGGCGATGATCGCGTCACAGCCATTGCGTTCCAGCCAAACCGCTTCTTCTACCGTAGTGGCGCTGGACAGTACCTTGGCACCACTGGCCTTCACCCGTTGCAGCAGGTCAGCCTTGGGCAGGCCGAAGTGGAAGCTCACCACCTCCGGGCGCAGTTGCTCGATCAGCTGGCAGCTTTGTTCGTCGAACGGCGCACGGTTGGACACGGGCGTGGGGGCCGTGAAATCAGCACCCGTTTCGTTGTAATAAGGCTTGAGGGCCTGCTTCCAGCGGGCATCGCGCTCGGCATCGGGGGCTGGCGGCTGGTGGCAGAAGAAGTTCAGGTTCAGCGGGCGGCCCGGGCAAGCGTTTCGAAAGGCTGCGATCTCGCCCCGTACTTGTTCGCCTGTGAGCATGGCGCAGGGCAGGGCGCCAAGCCCTCCGGCGTTGGCCACGGCGATGGCCATCGCCGACCCGCTGGCACCGGCCATGGGCGCCTGGAGGATGGGCAACTCGATGCCCAGCAGATCGAGGATACGACGGTCGGGCCAGTTGCTCATGCAGTTCTCCTTGGCGCGCAGCCTTAAAGTGCCTTGCTCACCTGAATATCGCTGATCTTGTCGGCGTCGTCGCCGTGGATCTTGCGCAGGGCATCGAGTGCCTGTTCCTGCGACGCGTCGGGCATGACGGAGAAATCCCAGCGGCGCTGGCCGTCGAGCTTGTATTTGATGACGTACTTGATGTTCTGGGTCATGGCAGTCTTATCTGAGTTTCGACGACGAGCGACGGATGATCTTGATCTTGTGGCTCAAGGTGGGCTTGCGCGTTACCGAGATCGGGCGGGTGGTCACGGTGTCGATGGTGATGTTCCAGAAGCCGGTGCTGGGTACCGTGATCTTGGCCGGGAAGTCAACGAACTGGCCGCCATGGTAGGTGTGACGGCCGCCGTTCTTGAAGCTGCGGAAATTGGCGTCGTTCATCAGGCGGATGTTGCAGCGCTGGGAGCATTCGATAACGACGATGTCGTCCTCGTTGAGGTGCTCGCGCTGGTGTACGAATTTCATGTGATGCTCCGCAAGGTTTGGATCTGTAAAGGCAAAAGATACCACGATGTGCCGTTACACTGGCGCGCTCGATGGCCAGGCCCCGATAAATCTGCCAATGCAGGGAGCAAAACTGCCTGGCTGCGGTCGAACAGGATTCTTGAAGGCTGAGGTGCTCTAAATGAAGTGGATGGTGGCGTTGGTGTCTGTGGCGGCGCTGGGCGGTTGTGTCAGCGTTTCGGAGCTGGAGCAATCGCACGAAACGCTGGATGTGATTTCTGGCAAGACCCCGCGTGAATATGCCGACTGCATCAAGCAGAAACTGGCCGATACGCGCGATCCGCTGGTGGAAGAGCCGCGTGGCGATGGCCTGCGCCTGATCGTGCCACAGAAGCTCAGCTCCGGGGCGGGCCCGGCTGCGCTGGTGGACATCGACAAGCGTGGCAGCGGCAGCAGCATCAAACTTCATGAGCGGCTGAACAACTTCCCCCTGCGCCTGGGCGATGTGCGCACGGCCGCCACCCAATGCATCTCCGGACATTGATCTGAGGCAACGGACCTTCCTGTCTTTGCTTATATGTTTTAAGCCTAAACATATAACAAAAAAAAGGGAGATTCGTGATGACACCGTTGAGACGCGTCGTGATCGGCAGCCTGCTGATCCTGGCCTGGCCCATGGCGCATGCCGCCGATGGCCAGAAAGTCTTCACCCAGGGCGGGGCCAACCCCGCTGCCATGGCTTGCCTCGGGTGCCATGGCCCCGACGGCAAGGGCATTGCCGCCGCCGGTTTTCCGCGCTTGGCCGGGCTACCGGCTGGTTACCTCAGCAAGCAACTGCATGACTGGCGCAATGGCAGCCGCAAGCAGCCGGTGATGGAACCGCTCGCCAAGGCCTTGAGCGAAGATGAAATCAAGGCGGTGAGTGCCTACCTGGCCAGCTTGCCGGCAGACCCCGCCGGCAACCTGTGGCGCCAGCAGATTGCCGATGACCCGACCACCCGCATGGCCCTATATGGCGACTGGAACCGGCAAATACCGGGCTGCGTGCAATGCCATGGCCCTGGCGGCGGCGGGGTTGGCGAACACTTCCCGCCTTTGGCCGGCCAGCCTGCCAGTTACCTGGTGGCACAGCTCAATGCCTGGCGCGACGGCAGCCGCAGCAATGACCCCAACCAGCTGATGGTCGGCGTGGCCAAGGCCATGACCGATGACGAGATCAAGGCTGTCGCCGAGTTCTTCGCCCGCTCCGCCAGCCAGGAGGTCACGCCATGAAACCCTTGATTCCAGCCTTTTTACTGGTGGCCATGAGCAGCGCCCAAGCCGCCCCGATCGCCATGGAAGACCAGTCGCAGCTGAAGGTACCCGGCGGGCAGGCCGCGCCGCAGTTTGTGCCGCCCGCTGAAAGCGAGTTGCCCGACAATGCCTTTGGCAAGATGGTGCGCGAGGGCCATGCCCTGTTCGTCGATACCCGCCGGCTGATGCCCGAGGCCGTAGGCAACGGCATGAATTGCAGTAACTGCCACCTCGACCAGGGGCGCCTGGCCCATTCCGCGCCGATGTGGGGCGCGTACCCGATGTACCCCGCGTACCGCAAGAAGAACGACAAGGTGAATACCTACGCAGAGCGCATCCAGGGGTGCTTCCAGTTCAGCATGAACGGCAAGCCACCTGCCGCCGATAGCCCGCAGATGACGGCACTGGCGACCTATGCGTACTGGCTGTCGACCAAGGCGCCCACTGGCGTGGAGATTGCCGGGCGTGGTTACCCGGAGGTGTCGCAGCCCGAGGGCGGCTATGACTTCAAGCGGGGCCAGCAGGTGTACGGCGAGCAATGCGCGATTTGCCATGGCGACAACGGCGAAGGGCAGAAGGTGGCCGGTGAGTACGTGATGCCGCCGCTGTGGGGCAAGGACTCCTACAACTGGGGCGCTGGTATGCATCGCATCAACACGGCGGCGTCGTTCATCAAGTACAACATGCCGCTGGGCAAGCCGGGCAGCCTCAGCGATCAGCAGGCCTGGGACGTTGCCGCGTGGGTCAACCGCCATGAACGGCCGCAGGACCCGCGACTGGTGGAAGGCTCCATCGAGAGGACGCGTGTGAAGTTCCATGCCAATGACGGCGTGAACCTGTATGGTCAGAAGGTAGATGGGGTGCTGATCGGGCAGGGCACCGGTAGCTGATGCAGCGTCTGTGCCGTCCTCCTCGCGGGTGAACCCGCTCCCACAGAATGTGCGCAGAGCTCAAGCCTGATGTGGTACCTGTGGGAGCGGGTTTACCCGCGAAAGGGCCGGTACAGGCACCCTGATTTTGCTGTCATCCGCCCGTCATGTATGACGGTAATATTTACGATCCCCCGGAACTATCTACACTGGGTTATCTCTATGATGGCATCGGTCGCTATCAGGGGCATTGTAAGGTAAGTGCCGCCTGATTAGACTGCGCCGAATTCTACAGGCCTAGCCTTTGTTAAGGACGTATATGATCAAAAAATGCTTGTTCCCGGCGGCCGGCTACGGCACTCGCTTCCTGCCCGCTACCAAAGCCATGCCCAAGGAAATGCTGCCGGTGGTCAACAAGCCACTGATCCAGTATGGCGTTGAAGAAGCATTGGACGCCGGTCTGAACGAAATCTCCATCGTGACCGGTCGCGGCAAGCGCGCCCTGGAAGACCACTTCGACATCAGCTACGAGCTGGAAAACCAGATCAAGGGCACCGACAAGGAAAAATACCTGGTGGGTATCCGTCGCCTGCTCGACGAGTGCTCGTTCTCCTACACCCGCCAGACCGAAATGAAAGGCCTGGGCCACGCGATTCTCACCGGCCGCCCGCTGATTGGCGACGAGCCGTTTGCAGTGGTGCTGGCGGACGACCTGTGCGTCAACCTTGACGGTGACGGTGTGCTGGCGCAGATGGTCAAGCTGTTCAAGCAATACCGCTGCTCGATCGTCGCGATCCAGGAAGTCGACCCGCAGGAAACCAACAAATATGGTGTCATTGCCGGCGAGGAGATCCGTGACGGTATCTTCCGTGTGGACTCGATGGTCGAGAAGCCCAAGCCTGAAGATGCGCCGTCGAACCTGGCCATCATCGGCCGCTACATCCTGACCCCGGATATCTTCGAGAAGATCGAGCAGACCGAGCCGGGCAAGGGTGGCGAGATCCAGATCACCGACGCGCTGATGAAGCAAGCGGCCGAAGGTAACGTGATTGCCTACAAGTTCAAGGGCAAGCGTTTCGACTGCGGTGGTGCCGAAGGCTACATCGAGGCGACCAACTTCTGCTTCGAGAACTTCTACAAGGCTGGCAAGGCTTACTGATTAGCCCAGCTGGTACGAGAGCCACCCTTCGGGGTGGCTTTTTTGTTTGCGGTGGCCAACGGCGTTATGCTGTGCGCCTGCCTAGGAGACTGAATACATGGCCTACGATTTTGATCTGTTCGTGATTGGTGCCGGGTCCGGCGGTGTGCGCGCAGCGCGCTTTGCCGCGGGCTTCGGCGCAAAAGTGGCAGTGGCCGAAAGCCGCTACCTGGGTGGCACCTGCGTCAACGTCGGCTGCGTGCCGAAAAAACTGCTGGTGTACGGCGCGCATGTCGCGGATGAACTGGAGCAGGCCGCAGGTTACGGTTGGTCCCTGGAAGAAGGGCACTTCGACTGGGGCACCCTGATTGCCAACAAGAACCGCGAGATCGAGCGCCTCAACGGCATCTACCGCAACCTGCTGGTCAACAGCGGCGTCACCCTGCTGCAAGGCCACGCACGCCTGACCGGCGCCAATGAAGTGGAAGTGGAAGGCCAACGCTACACCGCCGAGCACATCCTCATCGCTACCGGTGGCTGGCCGCAGATCCCGGACATCCCGGGCAAGGAACTGGCGATCACCTCCAACGAAGCCTTCTACCTCAAAGACCTGCCACGTCGGGTGCTGGTGGTGGGCGGAGGTTATATCGCCGTCGAGTTCGCTGGCATCTTCCAGGGCCTGGGGGCCGACACCACGCTGCTGTACCGTGGCGACCTGTTCCTGCGCGGCTTCGATGGCTCGGTGCGCACACACCTGAAGGAAGAACTGGAAAAGCGCGGCCTCGACCTGCAGTTCAATGCCGATATCCAGCGTATCGACAAGCTTGAAGATGGCAGCCTCAAGGCCACCCTCAAGGATGGCCGCGAGCTGGTTGCAGACTGTGTGTTCTACGCCACAGGGCGGCGCCCGATGCTGGACAACCTGGGCCTGGAAAACACCGGCGTCGAGCTGGATGCGCGTGGTTACATTCGTATCGACGAGCAGTACCAGACGACTGCGCCTTCGATCCTGGCCATTGGCGATGTGATCGGCCGTGTGCAGCTTACCCCGGTGGCCCTGGCCGAAGGCATGGCCGTGGCGCGGCGCCTGTTCAAGCCGGAGCAGTACCGCCCGGTGGACTACCAGAACATCCCGACGGCGGTGTTCAGCCAGCCGCCTATCGGTACTGTCGGCCTGACCGAGGAGCAGGCGCTGGAGGCCGGGCACAAGGTGCAGGTGTTCGAAAGCCGCTTCCGCGCCATGAAGCTGACCCTGACCGACATTCAGGAAAAGACCCTGATGAAATTGGTGGTCGATGCCGAGACCGACAAGGTGCTGGGGTGCCACATGGTTGGCCCTGACGCCGGCGAGATCATCCAGGGCCTGGGCATTGCCCTGAAGGCCGGTGCGACCAAGCAGCAGTTCGACGAAACCATTGGCGTGCACCCGACGGCCGCCGAAGAGTTCGTGACCATGCGTACAGTCACTCGTTAACGCCACTGGCCTCATCGCCGGCAAGCCAGCGCCCACAGATATTGCACAAGTCCATGGGCCTGCGCTGTACCTGTGGGCGCTGGCTTGCCGGCGATGGGGCCAATGAATGCAGCGCAATCCTTTGCTCAGCCCATTCCCTTCTATTAATTAACCCCGGTTATAGCCAAAACCAATCGCAAGCATGAGCTTTGCCAATGAGCCTTCAGCGGGATGATTAGTTAGGATTCTATCCATCAACTGATTCCAACCCCATGAAGGAGCGTCTCTCATGCCAATCATCAACAGCCAAGTCAAACCGTTCAACGCCACCGCCTACCACAAGGGCGAGTTCGTCCAGGTCAGCGAAGCCGACCTGAAAGGCAAGTGGTCTGTCGTGTTCTTCTACCCGGCCGATTTCACCTTCGTCTGCCCGACCGAACTGGGTGACCTTGCCGACAACTACCCCGAGTTCCAGAAACTGGGTGTGGAAATCTACGGCGTGTCCACCGACACCCACTTCACCCACAAAGCCTGGCACGACACCTCGGACACCATCGGCAAGATCCAATACCCGCTGATCGGTGACCCGACCCACGTCATTTCGCGCAACTTCGACGTGCTGATCGAAGAAGCCGGCCTGGCCGATCGCGGTACCTTCGTGATCAACCCGGAAGGCCAGATCAAGATCGTCGAACTGAACGACGGTGGTGTAGGCCGCGATGCTGCCGAACTGCTGCGTAAAGTGAAGGCTGCCCAGTACGTGGCCGCCCACCCGGGCGAAGTGTGCCCGGCCAAGTGGAAAGAAGGCGAAGCGACTCTCGCCCCGTCCCTGGACCTGGTTGGCAAGATCTAAGGCTGTGAGCCAGTCGCGGGCGGTACTCAGCCGCCAAAGCTGAAGTTGTTACCGCCCCGTCAAACGCCCGGGCGACATCGCCTGGGCGTTTTTGTATCCGAGTTTTGAAAAAAAGGAATCGCCCGTATGTTGGACGCCACGCTTAAATCGCAACTGAAAACCTACCTGGAGCGGGTCACCCAGCCGATCGAGATCGTAGCCTCCCTCGACGACGGCGCGAAGTCCCGCGAATTGCACGACCTGCTGGTGGAAATTGCCGGTTTGTCGAACCTCATTACCTTCAGCGCGGACGGTACCGATGCCCGTCGCCCGTCGTTCTCGCTGAACCGCCCGGGTAGCGATATCAGCCTGCGCTTCGCCGGCATACCCATGGGCCACGAATTCACTTCGCTGGTGCTGGCGCTGCTGCAAGTCGGCGGCCACCCGTCCAAGGCCAGTGCCGAAGTGATCGAGCAGATCCAGGCGCTGGAAGGCGAGTTCACCTTCGAAACCTACTTCTCGCTGTCGTGCCAGAACTGCCCGGACGTGGTCCAGGCGCTGAACCTGATGGCAGTGCTCAACCCTAATGTGCGCCATGTGGCCATCGACGGTGCGCTGTTCCAGGACGAAGTGGAATCGCGCAAGATCATGGCGGTGCCAAGCGTGTACCTGAACGGCGAGGTGTTTGGCCAGGGCCGCATGGGCCTGGAAGAAATTCTTGGCAAGATCGACACCAATGCCGGCGCTCGCCAGGCCGAGAAGATCAATGCCAAGGACGCTTTCGATGTACTGGTGGTCGGCGGTGGCCCAGCCGGCGCTGCAGCGGCCATCTATGCGGCACGTAAAGGCATCCGCACCGGTGTCGCCGCCGAGCGTTTCGGCGGCCAGGTGCTCGATACCCTGGCCATCGAAAACTTCATCTCGGTGCAGGAAACCGAAGGGCCGAAGCTGGCCACGGCACTGGAAGAACACGTCAAGCAATACGACGTGGACATCATGAACCTGCAGCGCGGCGAAACGCTGATTCCGGCCATCGATGGCGGCCTGCATGAAGTACGACTGGCCGGCGGTGCCTCGCTCAAGGCCAAGACCGTGATCCTGGCCACCGGTGCCCGCTGGCGCGAAATGAATGTACCGGGCGAGCAGGAGTACCGCGGCCGTGGCGTGGCCTACTGCCCGCACTGTGACGGCCCGCTGTTCAAAGGCAAGCGCGTGGCGGTGATTGGCGGCGGTAACTCAGGCGTGGAAGCGGCGATCGACCTGGCCGGTATCGTTGCCCAGGTGACGCTGATCGAATTCGACAGCCAGCTGCGTGCCGATGCGGTGTTGCAACGCAAGCTGCACAGCCTGCCGAACGTGAAAGTGATCACCAGCGCGCTGACCACCGAGGTGCTGGGCAATGGTGAGAAAGTGAGCGGCCTGCGCTACAAGGATCGCACTACGGATGAACAACACGACGTGGCGCTGGAAGGCATCTTCGTGCAGATCGGCCTGCTGCCGAACACTGATTGGCTGAAGGGCACCGTCGAGCTGTCGCCGCGTGGCGAGATCATCGTCGATGCCAAGGGCCAGACCAGCATCCCGGGCGTGTTTGCCGCCGGTGACGTGACTACCGTGCCGTACAAGCAGATCGTGATTGCTGTGGGTGAAGGGGCCAAGGCTTCGCTGGCAGCCTTCGATCACCTGATCCGTACTTCGGCTCCGGCATAAGCCTGCGCTGGCCCTGTCGCCGGCAAGCCAGCTCCCACAGGTGATCACAGAATTCGAAACTGTGGTGCACCTGTGGGAGCTGGCTTGCCGGCGATAGGGCCTTCGAAGGCTGAGGGTGTCTATGATTAGTGCAGATCCCCTCAGGAATCACACCCATGACCCTGATCAGCCGCGAACCCTGGTGGTTAGTCCCCCCAAAGCCCGGTCAGCAAGAGCAGGACCTGCACTGGGGCTACCTGGAAATCTACGCCGACGGCCGCACCGTGTTCGTCGACCAGCGCCCCAGTGACCGGGAGCTGGCCGAACGCAAGAGCTGCCGCAACTTCCCCGACCGCGAGCCGTAAAGGCTCAGCCTTCCAGCTCGGCCAAGCGCGCCTCCAGCGCCGCGATGCGGGCTTCAAGGGCTTCGATGCGGTCTTCCGAGACACTGCCGCCACTGCTGCGCGCGCCACCTTCCTGCTGGCGTGCAGCGAGGATTACTTCGATTTCAGCCGGGTCGCCCAGGGCGTGGGTGTAGCGGTCTTCACGCTGGCCGGCCTGGCGTGGCAGGTGCAATGCCAGACCGCGCGAGATCAGGCGCTCCAGTTGGTGCTGTATCTGCTCGGTGTCGTCGAAGTCGTGCAGGCGGTTGCTGCGGGTAAGCAGTTCGTTGAGGGTTTGCGGGCCACGCAGGAACATCAGGCCCATCAGTATCAGCTGCGCTGGCACCAGCTCCATTGCCTTGTCCACCCGTTGTTCCCAGCGGTCGGCACGGCTGCCCATCTGCAGGCGGGTCATGTCCTGCCCTTCAAGGGCGCGAAGCGCCTGCCCGACCTGGCCTTGAGTAAGGTTCATCACCGGCTCGCGGCTGGTCTTCTGGTTGCAGGCCAGGACCAGGGCATTAAGGGTCAGCGGGTAGCTTTCCGGGCTGGTGGCCTGCTTTTCGATCAGCGAACCGAGAATGCGGATCTCAACGCTGTTGAAGCGGCCTTCACCTGCGGTTTCGTGTTCTGACATGGCCCTGTCTCATTACTGGGGAAAGGCCACTAGCCTAGGTAATGCGCCTGGCTTAAGCAATCACTGACATCAACGCTGGTAGGCTTGCCTGCGAGGGGCCGCACAGCGGCCCCTTGTTCCTCAAGCGTTACGCCGCTCTTCGGCTTGGCAAGCTGCCGCTGTGAACAGCACGTCGGTCGATGAATTGAGCGCTGTCTCGGCCGAATCCTGCAACACGCCAATAATGAAGCCCACCGCCACCACCTGCATGGCAATTTCACTGGGGATGCCAAACAGGCTGCACGCCAGCGGAATCAGCAGCAGCGAGCCGCCGGCCACACCCGAGGCGCCGCAGGCGCACACCGCCGCCACCACGCTGAGCAGCACGGCCGTCGGCAGGTCAACCGGGATACCCAGGGTATGCACCGCAGCCAGGGTCAGCACGGTAATGGTGATTGCTGCACCGGCCATGTTGATGGTTGCGCCCAGCGGGATCGACACCGAATAGGTGTCTTCATGCAGGCCAAGGCGCTCCGACAGTGCCAGGTTGACCGGGATGTTGGCCGCCGAGCTGCGGGTGAAGAACGCGGTAATACCGCTTTCGCGCAGGCACAGCAGGGTTAGCGGGTAGGGGTTGCGGCGAATCTTCCAGAACACGATCAGCGGGTTCATCACCAGCGCCACGAACAGCATGCAGCCGATCAGCACAGCCAGCAGGTGCAGGTAGCCGAGCAGTGCGTCAAGGCCCGACTGGGCAAGCGTGGAGCTGACCAGGCCAAAAATGCCCAGCGGGGCGAAGCGGATGACCACGCGCACGATCAGGGTCACGCCATTGGACAAGTCTTCGACCACGGTACGGGTGGTTTCGCCAGCATGGCGCAGGGCCACGCCCAGGCCGATTGCCCAGGTCAGCACGCCGATGAAGTTGGCGTTGAGCAGGGCATTGATCGGGTTGTCGACCGCGCTCAGCAGCAGGTTTTGCATCACCTCGGTGATGCCGCCCGGCGCGCTCAACGTTGCCTCGCCAGTGCTCAGCACCAGATTGGACGGGAACAGCATGCTGGCAACTACAGCCACCACCGCTGCGGCGAAGGTGCCCAGCAGGTACAGCCAGAGGATCGGGCGGATATGGGTTTCCTGGCCGTGGCGGTGGTTGGCGATAGACGCCATGACCAGGACGAACACCAGTACGGGCGCCACGGCTTTCAGGGCGCTGACGAACACCTTGCCGAGAAAGGCCATGTCGCGGGCGATGGCCGGCGCGAGCAGGGCAAGGGCGATGCCGGCGAGCAGGCCGATGACGATCTGCGTCACCAGGCTGGTGCGGTTGAGGAGGCGGAGAAGGGGGGTCATGTGCAGCGGTATCTCGGAATCTGGAAAGGGCGCGACTTTACCATAGAGTACTTGTGGGGCTGTTACGGCCTGTTCGCGGGTAAACCTGCGAACAGGCCGCCACAATCACCAATGAAACAACTCCCGCCGCGCCCCCTCGGTAATCGCCACGATCCCCGGGTGCTTGACCTTGCGCTCCACCGAAATGGCATAGAACGATTCGTGCACGGCCTCGGTCTGGCCGATCAGCGTCACGCCATACTGGCGGCACACTTCTTCGGCGATCACGCTGGGGGCGACGAATATGCCGCTGCCCGACTGGCCGAACGCTTGCATCAGGGCACTGTCATCGAACTCGCCGACGATGCGTGGCTGCACCTGTTGCTCACTTAGCCACCGCAGCAAGCGGCTACGCACCACGGTTTCCTGGCCGGGCACCAGCAACGGCGCATCCTGCAGGCAGGCGGGGAAGGGGCCGTCCAGGCACTGTGCCAACGCCGGGGTAGCGAAGAAGCTCAGCCCGCACTCGCCCAGCTTCTGGCTATAGCCCTTGATGTCCAGGTTGCTGGGCATGGGGCTGTCGGAAATCACCAGGTCCAGGCGCTGGATGGCCAGGTCGGCCAGCAACCGCTCAAGTTTGTCTTCGCGGCAGTTGATGCGCAGCACTTCATCCAGCTCCATGGTCGGTGCCAGCAGGCGGTAGACGATGGATTTGGGCACCACGTCGGCCACCCCCACGCGGAACAGGATCTGCTCCTGCGGGCCTGCGCGCAGCATGGCTTCCAGCTCGCCGCCAATCTGGAACATCTGCTCTGCATATACCAGCGCCTGGCGGCCGGTCTCGGTCAGCTCCAGCTGCCGGCCGGCGCGCTGGAACAATTCAAGGCCGTAGGTTTGCTCGAACAGGCTGATCTGCCCGCTGATGGTCTGCGGTGTAAGGTTCAGTTGTTCGCTGGCGCGGGTAATGCTGCCCGTCTTGGCCACGGCCCAGAAGTAATGCAGCTGGCGATAGTTAAGCACCGTCGGTCGTCCCGATTCGTAAAAACCGAAGTATACGCCATGAAAATACGAATTTTCCTGAACTATCAGCGTCTTTAGAATGCACCGCATCAGGCGCCATGCGCCGACGGGACATTTCAAGCGAGGACACCATGCTCCAACTCAAATCCATCGGTACCCCATTGGTGCTGGCTTTGGCCCTGTTTACCCTGGCAGGCTGCGACCAGGCTGAGAAATCCGCCCAGCAGATGCTCGACCAGGCCGCACAGTCGGCCAAGCAGGCCATTGACGACACCAACAAGGCCGCTCAGCAGGCGTTGAACGAGGCCATCGGCGGCGAAGGGCAAAAGCCTGAAGATGCCGACAAGAAAAAAGACACCCAGGAAATCTGACCCTAAACCGCCGCTGCAGGATTTGAACAATGGAATACTTGCTGGAACTCGCCGCTAGCCCTACCGCCTGGGTTGCCCTGGCTACATTGGTGGCCATGGAAGTTGTGCTGGGCATCGACAACCTGATCTTCATCTCCATCCTGACCAACAAACTGCCGGTGGAGTACCGCTCCAAGGCACGGCGTATCGGTATCAGCATGGCCTTGGTCATGCGCCTGGCCTTGCTCAGTACCGTGGCCTGGATCGTACAGCTGACCGACCCGGTGTTCGAAGTGTTCGGTAACGCCTTCTCCTGGAAGGACATGATCCTGATTGCCGGTGGCCTGTTCCTGCTGTGGAAGGCGACCAAGGAAATCCACGAAAGCGTCGACCCGCATGGCGCCAAGGAAGAAGCCAAGGTCGGCTCGACAGTTACCTTGGGCTTTGCAGCGGCAATCTTCCAGATCCTGCTGCTGGACATCGTCTTCTCGGTTGACAGCATCATCACCGCCGTGGGCATGACCGAGCACTTGCCGATCATGATCATTGCCGTGATCACGGCAGTCATCGTCATGATGGTGGCCGCCGACCCGCTGGCCAACTTCATCAATGACAACCCGACGGTGGTCATGCTGGCCTTGGGCTTCCTGATCATGATCGGCATGACGCTGATCGCCGAAGGTTTTGGCGCTCATGTACCGAAGGGGTATGTGTATGCGGCCATGGCGTTCTCGACCGTGATCGAGATGCTCAACATTTTTGCTCGCCGGGCGCGATTGAAGCGTGAGGCGGCTGAAGGTTGATGTAAAGAAGGTTGATGCAAAAGGCGGGGCGCATTGCGCCCCGTTCGCGTTTTCTGAAGTTTTAATGCACCCCGGCTGGCCGCCGTGCCCGGCGCACAGGTTGCGGCTTGGCAGGGGCCTGCGGTGGCAGGTGGTGGTGGGAATGGCGCCGCACGATGCGCAGTACGCCCCACAGCATGGCGGCTGCAACGCTTAGCCACATGCCTACCAGCATGAAAATTGCCATGGTCAGGCTCATCTGTGCCTCCATCTCTACGGCAAGCGCTCGATTGGCCAGCGCTGCCTTCCAGACACTGCTTTAGTCTAGCCCTTCGCCTGTGACGTTCCATCGAACAAAGGTCTATCTCTGAGTCCGATTCGCTCCAAGCCGCTGTCGGACTATACCCGCGCCGCTGTCGGACCTATGATCGGTGGCCAGAGCCGGGCGCTGCCTGCCTGGCGTTGGAACAAGCGAGTGTCCATGCAGCAACATTCCATCAAAGCTGCCCCACGGCGGCTGTTGGTCGCCTGTCTGATGGCGGCCACCTTGGCCGGCTGTGCCAGCGCACCGCCTGCCAACCTCAAAGGCCTGCCGCAGCGGGTCGAGATCAGCAGCGTGCCGTTCTACCGCGGCAACGCCAACCACAGCGGTGCCATGGCGCTGGCAGCGGTGCTGTCGCAACAGGGCGCACCCATCACCCCGGGCCTGCTGGACAAACCGTTGAACCTGCCACAGGGCGCCGAAGCGCTGGACACTGGCATCCCTCGCGTGGCGCGGGACTATGGCATGGTGGTGTACCCGTTGGACAAACAACTGGACGCACTGCTGGCCCAGGTGGCGGCGGGCAACCCGGTGTTGCTGCGTTACGAGGAGGGTTCGGCCTGGTGGGGTGAGCCACGTTATGCGGTGCTGATCGGCTATGACCGCTACAAGCAGCGTGTACTGCTGCGCTCGGGCATGCACCGGCGGCAGGTGATGGCGTTCGATGACTTTGCATCGGCGTGGGCGAAGCAGGGGAGTTGGGCGGTGCTGGTGCAGCCACCGCGGCAGTTGCCGGCCCAGGTGGACCGCCAGCGGTGGTTACAGGCTGCGGATGATCTGGCGCGGGCGGGGCAGGAAATTGCGGCGAAGCAGGCTATCAGCAGCCTGAACAAATAGCGGTGCCAGCTCCCACAGGTAGCGCACTGGGTTCGACGCCTGTGCGGTACCTGTGGGAGCTGGCTTGCCGGCGATAGGCCAGGCCTGCTTACATCAGAAGCCTAGGCGATCACGCAGGCTGTAGTACCAGGCGCCAATGGCGCTGAACGGCACACGCAGCATCTGGCCACCCGGGAACGGGTAGTGCGGCAGGCCGGCGAAGGCGTCGAAACGCTCAGCCTGGCCGCGCAGGGCCTCGGCCAGCACTTTGCCCGCCAAGTGGGTGTAGGTCACGCCGTGGCCCGAGCACCCCTGCGAGTAGTAGATGTTGTCGCCGATACGGCCAACCTGCGGCAGGCGCGACAGGGTCAGCAGGAAGTTGCCGGTCCAGGCGTAGTCGATTTTCACGTTCTTTAGCTGCGGGAAGGCCTTGATCATCTTCGGACGAATGATCGCCTCGATGTTGGCCGGATCACGCGCGCCGTACACCACGCCACCGCCGAAGATCAGGCGCTTGTCGCTGGTCAGGCGGTAGTAGTCGAGCAGGTAGTTGCAGTCCTCGACGCAGTAGTCCTGCGGCAGCAGGGTGCGCGCCAGCTCTTCGCCCAGCGGTTCGGTGGTGATCACCTGGGTGCCGCATGGCATGGACTTGGCGGCCAGTTCCGGCACCAGGTTGCCCAGGTAGGCGTTGCCGGCGACGATGATGAACTTGGCGCGCACCTTGCCTTGTGGGGTGTGCACGACCGGGCTGGCACCGCGCTCGATGCGGATTGCCGGGGTTTGCTCATAGATGATGCCGCCCAGCGACTCGACCGCAGCAGCTTCACCCAGGGCCAGGTTCAACGGGTGGATGTGGCCGCCGCTCATGTCCAGCATGCCGCCGATATAGCTGTCGCACGCGACCACTTCACGGATGCGCTTCTGGTCCATCAGCTCGAGCTGGTTGTGACCGAAGCGTTCCCACAGGCGCTTTTGCGACTCCAGGTGACCCATCTGCTTGCTGGTGATGGCGGCGAACACGCCACCGTCTTTCAGGTCGCACTGGATGTTGTACTTGGCCACGCGCTCACGAATGATGCGCCCGCCTTCGAAGGCCATGTGGCCCAGCAGTTGCGCTTCCTTGGGACCGACGGTGCGTTCGATGACGTCGATGTCGCGGCTGTAGCTGTTGACGATCTGGCCGCCGTTGCGGCCCGATGCGCCGAAGCCGACCTTGGCCGCTTCGACGATGCTCACCTTGAAGCCGTTCTCCAGCAGGAACAGGGCGCTGGAAAGGCCGGTGTAGCCGGCGCCGATGATGCACACATCAGTTTCCACCTCACCCTGCAGCGCCGGACGTGGCGGCACCGGGTTGGCCGAGGCGGCGTAGTAGGACTGGGGGTAGGGGGTGTTAGCCATGCTGCAGGAACCTCGTGTTTTATATTTTTAACGAATGTACCGATGCTATCAATAATAATAAACACCCGCTAGTCGTCTGGTGAAAATCCTTTACGGCGGACCCGCCGGCGCCTCTCTATATAAAGAGTTTAAGATTCAGTAGGTTAGCTCGAAAAAAAGTGTTGACATGGTTTTTCTAATGCGTAGAATGCGCACCACACGACAGGCACATAGCTCAGTTGGTTAGAGCACCACCTTGACATGGTGGGGGTCGTTGGTTCGAGTCCAATTGTGCCTACCAAACAAAAGCCCCGGTTTTCGGGCACTTGAAGGGCGATCCGAGAGGGTCGCCCTTTTTGCTTTTGCAAAACTTTTGCAAAATTTTTGCAAAACCACCCACCTCTATCTGGTCTTTGTGAGCTTTACCGCCTGTCAGATGGCCAGGTCAGCCTTCACTTCGACGTACTGAATGCCCTTCGGTTCGTGCCCGTCTTGATAGCGTTCTGTCATCTCGGCAGTGGCGTGCCCCATCAGCAACTGGACGTATTCGGTTGAAAATTTTTGCTGCTCGTAAAGCCAGGCGCCCAGGGCCCGGATCTCATGGAAAGTTGGGCGCTCATCGAAGTCTAGGTGATCGTAGGCCTTCGCAGCGTCCCTGGCCTTCCTGAAGCTCTTGGACAGGTAGTCCGGGGTAACCGCCGTCCAGTGCTCCTTCGCCTCGATCTGGTCCTGACGGCGCGCCTTCGGGCGATAATGGATCAGGAGGGGAGAAATAATTGGGGACCGAAAGCACTCGTTCACTGTCTCGCGTAGTGCCTTGCCCATGATGATCTGCAGGTGGATCGGCGTGTCGTAGTTGTCGGTCTTACCTGGGGATACCTTGATGGTGTTCTTGATCAGGTCAACTGCCGACTTCTTCCAGGTCACGATGTCTTCACGGCGCTGCAGGCTGGTCAGGCCCAATCGAATGGCGCGTTTTAGCCACCCCGGAGTTGTATCGGCGTCGAGGATCTTCCGTACGCCCTCCAGCGTGTGGCGCTGGCGCTTCTTCTTGGCTTCCTTCTTCAGCAGGGTCATGTCGGCGGCGTTGCGCTCCGCCATGCCCTTGGCGATAGCGAAGGTCAGCAGGCTGACCAACAGGGCGCGGTGCTTCGTGTAGGCATTGTTGCTGAACTGGTCCAGGTATTCCGCTGCCGCCAACACGTCGAACTGTCCCACCAGCATTTGTCCGATGTCCGTCCGGTACCGCTTGAGCTTGTAGCCGATCTCGTCCAGAGACGAACGCGCATAGCCGCGCTCGGGCAGCCATTCGGTTTCGAAGCGATCAATCAGGGCGCCGATAGTGGGCAGGCGGTCCCCGGTGATGGTCGCCAGCATCTCGCCGTTGTCGGTCATCAGGAACGCCAGCTTGGCGTTGGCGGCTTTGGCCAGGCGCACCGCCTCGTCATAGGGCTTATTGATGCTGGTCATCTTCCCCGTGATCGGGTTCTTGTACCGCCAATACTTCCCGTTGGCGTACAGGTTGGGCGGAAGCGTCTTGTTCTTCAGGCTGCGCGGTCGTGGTGCCATTTCAAATATCCAGCATCTGAGCCAATAGCGGGTCGTTCGAGCCGATCACGGCGGACTGAAGGTCGACGAAGTACATGCCGCCACGGACTTCACCCGCCAGTTCCCCGTCATCAATCCATTTCTTGAGCTGCTGCAAGCTCGGCTTTCCGCCGGCGTAGCGCAGTTTCCTATATTCGCCCACCTCCATTAGCCTGGGTAGGCTGGCGGTGATCTGAGCTATAACTTTAGCCATGGCTGAGCCTCAATCGACAATGTGATTCGACGCCTGACGCGTCAGGCTTTCGTCGTCACGCTGAACTGTCACGCCAGATGCAGCTAGCGCCGCCAACTCAGCCACCAGCGCATCGGCACGCCCGTAGAACTTGCCGGTGTCCTCGTTCACGAACCGTTCAAGGACGGTGGCTACCGCCTGCTGGTTGGCCAGGCCGCGCAGATCGGCGCTGGTCACGGCCGCGTCGGTCGATGGCTCGTGCACGAAAGCCTCCTGGCTGATCAGCAAGGTGCGCACCGGCCTGATGCCCTTGCACTTGCTCACCCAGTTCGTATCAGGCACGCACCAGGGCAGCATGTGCATACACCACGCAGTTGCCGCATTCGCCTTCTGGCTGCTGGTCCAGTACTCGCTCAGGCCGAACGCCTGGACCGCACCCCTGATTGTGTACGACCCGTCGTGACCCCAATCTGGGAACTGCAAGAGATTGCAGCGCAGCACCTGCAGCTCCTCGATCGACGGGATGTGCCAGCCCCAGGTGCCACGGATGTTCATGCCCAGCACCTTGCGGGCGATAGCGCTGCCCTCGGCGGCCATGGCCTGGGTGTTGGCCAGGCCGTCGAAACGCGACGTGGCACCCCGGATGCGTGGGCGCGGGCCTTCCTCCTGCCACCAGTGGCCAGCCACTTCGAACTCCCGGCCTGCGTCGATGACTGCGTGCTCAGCCCCATCGAAGAAGAGGCGGCCGGCGAAGAAGCCGCCGCCCAAGGGCTGGCCGATGGCGGGGAGGGCGGCGGGGTTGATTGATCGGCGCTTGATCATGGCAGTCTCCGGAAGTGATCAGCCAGCACCCGGCGCCCATCCAGGCCACAAGCGGCAGACAGGTCGAGCACTTGGCCAAAGGTGGTTTGGCGCTGCTGCAGGGCATCCCACAGCAGCAGAAGCAGGCCGGCCTGGGTCATGGCTGCCGCTCCTGCACCACCTGCTGCTGCATGGCCTGCACGCGCAGTGCGGTGTCAATCTCCTGATCCAGCTCTTCGGCTGATAGCCAGTTGTCGCCGCGCACCACCAGCAGGTCTTCGTCTGGGTCTTTGATGCGCTCGCGGTCACGCAGAAAGCGATAGCGCTTTGCGTCAGCAGCCATGCGAACGTGGGCGTCGATGTTGAATCTGGCGCCATCAGTTGGAGGCTGTGAGATTTTTTTCTCCTCAGCCTTAAATTCTTCTGTCGATGGTCCGTCTATCAGATGAGAAGGCGCTTGCGGCCTACCCTGGGACAGATTGAGCACCAGCTCAATTTCAGCCAGTGCATCCTCCGCCTCGCTCCACATCTCCTCGCTGGGCGTCATTCCGTGCCCGGAGACAGCCATGAACCCACCTACCTTCACATCGATTTGCTTGAGCAGGTTCGCCATTTCCGGCGCAGCCAAGGACAAGTGCTGATCCACGCTCAGCGCTTCCTCCAGGCGCTCAACGTCCACCTGCAGATCACCCTCACTGGCGCCTGCGATCACTGCCAGGCCGCGTTCGATCGAAACATGGGCGCCGAGCAGGGCGAACGGCAAGACCTGCTCCAGACTTCCGCCCTCAGGTGCGCGCAGCACCAGGGTGATGCGATCAGGAGCCGACATACGCACCCCCGGTGGCGGCCTGGAGGCCGGCCAAGAAAATCAGATAGTCGCTGTGGGTGCGGTCATCGACGAAGCCACTCACCGGACCTTTCTCCAGTTCAGCCTCGCTGGCGCCGATCGGGTTGGCGGCAATGAACAGGTCGCGAGGATCGACCGCCGCTGGCGCGGCCTCGGAACTTGGCGCATTGGAGGTAAGGCCGTCGCCCTGAGCGCGAATGCGCTCGAAGATCTCCTGGCGATGCACGGGCACGCCGGCCGGGGCTTCGACCCCGATCCGGGTTTGCATGCCTTTTACGCCGAGAACGGTGACAGCGATGTCGCTGTTGATACGGATGGTTTCGCCTACACGACGGGTCAGGATCAACATGGTCAAACTCCATTTTTAGGGCAAGCCGGTGGCCTGCCGCGGTTGTTGGCTTTCGCAAAATCAGGGTTGGATCAGATCAGGCGGGCAGCGTCACGCCACCGCCAAGGCGCATTCGGCGCGCCGGGTTGCTACACGGATTTCAATCTTTCGCTCGCCGCTGTTGCCGCCACGGCGAACCCGCATTGCCTGATCGTCACCGAGTACCGCATGGGTGGTCAGAAGGGCGATAAGGGCCATGACGGCGGGGCTGATGATCTGGCGCTTGAACGCCTCGAGAACCAGGCCGCGGATCGTCTTGCTGCCGAGTTTAAGGCGAGCAGCTTCCAGGCGTTTCTCGACGGTCTTCGGAGCAATCCCCATCACCTGGGCAACCTGCTTCACGGTCAGGTCAGCCGCTGCAAGCAAAGTGGCTTCCAGTTCGCGCGGGGCCAGGCCCATGTCGAGGCGTCCGGTCCAGCCGCTGGCGGTGATGGTGTTGGTGGTCATTTGGCAATGCTCCATGCGCTCTCGATGAATAAAAATTACCAAAGGCAATTTATTTTGTAAATGCCTTTGGTAATATTATTTTCGGCGGATGAAGAAAAGGCCGCTTCCGAGCGGCCTTTGATCAAGTCACGATTTGCTGACTCTAATGCCTCCGCCTCGCCACACGACTCTCCCAACCACTGGGAGGCCTGCAGCAGCTTCGTTTCCGACCACCTCATCAGGGTGCATTTGCTTGTCAGGGTTATCTGATCGCAAAGCCCAATCACCTGAGATGAGCTGAGCGGTTCTCCGGACGCTAGTCCGTCCATCGGGTCGCCTGATTAGGAAGACCTCACCATCACAAAGCTGCTTTGCAGATGTGTCGATCATGATTACGTCATCTTTGCAGATGTGAGGCGCCATGCTGTCGTCGGCCGCGTAGAGAATACGGAGTTGCGAAATTGCTAGGCCCATGCTCCGAACCCAGCCCCTCCTGAATACCATTCCTTCGGTCAGCCCGATGTACTCGTCATTCACCCCAGGCACGAAAGAATTGTCATCAAGGAACTGTGGGATAAGCACATATTGCTCATGGGGTACCGCGTCCAAAACCTTCGCGGCCCGTGACCAGGTCTCCTTGAATGACTCGGCAGTCGCAGTCACCTGCATGGCCGCGAACGACTCAATGACCTCCGCTAGGCGCGGGCTGAAATCCCAAACGGACACCCCCAAAATTTTGGCGAAAGCTGCGGCTACTGACGCGTTAAGCGGGTTGACGCCATTCAGATAATGGCTGACCGAGCTTTGGTTGATGCCAAGCAGCTCTGCGAGCTTTTCCTGTGTGAGGTGCAGCTCTTTCTTTTTGGCGTTGAAGATCGCCTTCAGGCGAAGGCACTCTTCCTTGCGATCCGGGGTGATGGGCTTTTTCATCGTCCAATAATATTCCCGTTAGTAATACTGCACAAATGCCAAAGGTATTGCTATCAATAAATGCCAAAGGTACTATCCAGGCAAAGTACTAACTGGAGGCAGGCCATGACCATGGTCAACCTGAAAGATTTTGCCAAGGGTCACGGGCAGCCACTCGCCGCATCCCTACTTGGAATGACACAGGGTGCCTTGAGTAAGGCTATCCGCATTGGACGTACGGTCTACGTCACGCAGCAAGATGACGGTTCTTTTGCTGCCGTCGAGTTCCGTTTGTTCCCTGCCCGGCATGATCGGGAGGCTGACTGCGGCCCGACCTTGGATGAAACGATACGCCATCTGGCCTTGGCCGTTCAGACGGGCAAACCCTCTGTGAATCCATCCAGTATTCATCACGGGCAGAAATTTGGCCCTCCTGAGGCCCTCGTTTAATGGGTATCTTCCGAACACGCACATTTGAAGTGCAAAAGGAAGGCCCCCGCTAGTCCCTCTTCAGGGACTTCCAATGGTTGGCTTTTGCCTGCCCAATAAAAAGGAACACAGCATGAGCCAGCACGCCCCATCCCAGTTTTTGTTGTCCGGCTGAGTTTTCTCCGGGCAACAAAAAACCCGCTGCCAGGCGGGTTCTTTAACCGACCTCTGCCAGGAGGTCTTGGATACACATCGCTATGCAAATAGGAGATGCGCTATGTCGCACCCGAAAAATACCACCGCGCCATCACTGGCGCAACCCATCCTCACTGCCGAGATCGGCTTCTTTGAAGCACCCGTCGATAACCGAGGGGTGCAGTTGCTCAGCGTGGCGGCTGGTACGAACGCAGAAGATGCGCTGCGCGCGGCCCGCACGCTTGCTTCAGGTCTGAGTCAGATCTCCCGCCACATTCACGACAGCGCGAACATGGGCGAACTTGTGTATTGCGACGGAATGGCGGCGCTTAGCTTCCTCGGAGAGACCGTCAGCGCACTGGTCTGGTCGGTTGAGAAGAGCGTCGCCGCCGCTGCGGGCCGCGGGGGTGAGCAATGAGACCTCAAGCCGAAACTCTTTCGAGCCCTTTCGCCACGTATGGCCTACACGATGTGCTTGAGGCTGCTGGCGATATTCCCATTCATGAATCCCTGGGCGCCGCCACCGATCGTCTTGAGGCCGTTGTGGCCGGCCTGCGTGAGCTGATGCAGGAGCCAGCCGTCACCCACCATGCAACGCTCGTCTTCTATGCCGCTGAATCAGCGCTGGCGCTTGTTTATGCGGCTCATGCCGGCGTTGACCCTCAGTTGGAAGGCGCGCCACAGAATGCCGCCTCGCCAGTTCGTGGCGCGGGAGGTGCGGCGTGCTGACAGTACGAACCGAGCTGACGGTGATCCCAGCTGCAGGCTGCCTGGTGCAGGACGTGACCCTCTCAGCAGAAGAGGTCGCGAAGTTCAACGAGGCTCGCGAGGCCTTCCGGGCCATCAAAGCCTTGTACTGGGCCCATGTTGTGCCTTCGCTCGGAGGTTTCGACAACCCCGTAGCTGGGGAGCTTGAGCGCCTTTTTGAACGAGTCGTTTTCGACACGAGAAATTTCTTGTGGCCGCACCGCAATGCGGCTGCCTTTCACGAAGCAAAGGATGTGGGAGGTGTGGAATGAACCTGGTTACCATCCACAAAACGCAGCTGCCCGTCGTCGAATATCACGGCCTGCGCGTCGTCACCTTGGCAATGATCGATCAGGTGCATGGCCGGCCTGAAGGCACTGCCAAGCGCAACTTTACGGAGAACCGCCGGCGGTTTGTTGATGGGCGCCATTGCTTCGAAGTAGGTCGGGACGAAATTCGTACTGACCTCCCTGAAGCAACCTTCAGCCCATACGCGCCGAAGGGCGTCCTGATGACCGAGCGCGGCTACCTCATGCTGGTGAAGGCCTTTACCGACGACCTGGCATGGGAGGTTCAGGAGCAGCTGGTGGAGCGGTATTTCAGGCCAGCACCTGCGCCGGCTCCCGCGCTCCCCACCGACTACATCACGGCCTTGGAACACCTGCTGGCCTCCAAGCGTTCTGAGCAGTTGGCGCTGGAACAGCGTGACCATGCGATCGCCACCAAGGCAGAGATCGGCACTCGACGCGAAGCCACGGCTATGGCCACCGCATCAGCCGCCGTACGCAAAGTCATGCACCTGGAGAACGAACTGGGTCGTGGTTGCCAGCACGCCACCGTGACGGCAGTTGAAAAGGCTGCCCAGCGGAGCTTCGGTGGCCAGGGTTTCCGCCCGCTCAAGAAGTGGTGTGACAGCCACGGCGTGGCAGCCCCGAAAGTCCAAGACCCTCGATTCGGCTGGGTTCGCTCCTGGCCTGCTGCCGCATGGGCGGCCGTTTACCAAATTGACCTGGCCGACCTGTTCGGCGCTGCTGGAGAACAACCATGCTGAAACTGAACGCTGCGAAAGTCCGCAAGATGGCGGAGATCTGTGCCAAGCCGGATGTTTCTGAAAAGGTGAAGTTCATCTTGATCCAGCACGTAGCTCGCAATGCTGGGCAACACCGTAAGGAAATTTGGGCCGAGCGCCGGACATTCAGCCGTCAAGCTGGGATCTTTGAGGTTGAAATGCCTAGCGCCACTATGCAGCTCGCTGAGCTCAAGCAGCGCGCTAGTGACCACCGTCGACAAGAGCTTGATCAGGTCGAGGGGCTTCTGACTGGCATCGGAAATATGCTGCTGCAGGACCGCGGCGAGGCTTTCGAGAAGATTGGCCTTGACACGCTGTTTGATCTGCTCAGCGTCAACCCTGTTCATCGCCAAGGAATAGAGGTCAGTGGATTGGATCGCGGCCTCTCGGATCTGATTTACGTCGAACGCCTGGAAAACAGCGCAGATCGGGCCTCTGACCGTTGGGGGGAGGGCGGCCCACTGTTCGAGGCTTGCTTTGCCACTGTATCCAACTGGCTGAGAACGGCACCCAAGGAAGATCTGCCTGAGCTGTTCGGGCCGGGCTCACCCTTCGCCGAAGCCAAGCTCGTTCACATTGATCCGGTGACGGGTAGTTCTGGTCCCTCATCGGAGACTCTTCAATGAACAAAGGGCCGAGCCCCGCCCAGGCGCTCCCGCAGCGCGCTGGCGCGACGATCATCACTGGACCATGGCCAACCTACACCCAGTTCAAGGGCTTTCCAGAGCGCGAGCGCTGGACGATCTACGAACTGGCCAAGGCCGGGCGCCAGGCGATGGAAGACAACGGCTTCGAGATGGCCGAGAGCTACGACGCCTTCGTGCGCCGCGTCTGTGAGGAGCTGCAGCTGTGAGCAAGCCAGTGAACGTGGAAAAAGCTACCCCCACAACGTTCTACGCCAAGCAGGCGCCGTACAGTTCGTTGAGCAACGATGTGGTGGCCATGATCATCAATCCCGATGCCCTGGCTATCTGGACCTACCTACAGACCCGATCCAGTGACTGGAAGGTCATTGGTTCACACCTGCAAGACAGGTTCGCAATCGGTCGTGAGCGCTACTCAAAGGCCATGGCCTGTCTCAAGGAGTTGGGGCTCGTAAGCCATGAAGTCGTGCGCGAGGAGGGGACCGGCAAGGTGCTCGGCCGTCGCGTCATCGTCCACTACGAACCGAACCTACAGGTTTCCGAATATTCGGTTAACCGAAGTGTGGGTTTACCGAACTGTGGGCAAACCGACAACTACTTAATAAAGGATTCTATTACTCAATCAATAAAGAAAACACCAACGGTCGCTGACGCTCCCGAGCAGGTCGAGTTCGATCGTTTCTGGAAGATCTACCCGCGCAAGGTCGGAAAGGCCAATGCTGAAAAGGCCTGGAAAAAGCTCAAGGTGGACACCGCACTGTTCAACCGCATGGGTACCGCCCTGGCTGCCTGGAGCAAGTCTTCAGACTGGACCAAGGATGGCGGCCAGTTCATCCCGCACGCAGCTACGTGGCTGAACGGCAAGCGCTGGGAGGACGAGCTTCCAAATGCCGGCGCGCATCACCAATCCCCACACCTAGACCTGGACCAGATCGACCACGAGGAAGGCCTTGAGCGCCAGCCCGATGGCTCCTATCGCATTGCGAGGCAGTACCCATGAACGACTTCATCCTGAAAACTCAGCGCACCATCTGCGCTGATCACGGCGGCTACGACGCCAAGCTGGTGGAGCAGTTCACCGGCCCGGCGATCTGGACTGGGTGCCCGCGTTGCGAGTTTGATGCCCGTCACTCTGCTGACCCGCAGGTGCGCCAGCAGGCTGTGGATCTGCTGGATAGCCGGACGACCAACGCGTTGCTGATGGCCAGCAAAGTGCAACCGCGGTTCCGTGGGTTGGGCTTCGACAGCTACCGCACTGACTTCGCCCCGGGCGAGCAGCCTGGTGTGCTGGCGCGATGCCGAGACTATGCCGAGAAGTTCGATCGGAACTGGGAAGCGGGTCGCTCGCTGATCCTGCTGGGCACCATGGGTACCGGGAAAACGCACTTGGCCTCTGCGATCATCCAGGCTGTGATCCAGGCTGATGACCTTGGCGGTGCCAATGCGCTGTATACCACCGCGTCGGATATCATCCGCAGCGTCAAGGAGACGTTCGGTAAGTCGGGCCGGAGCGAAGCTGAGGTTTACGCCGATCTGTGCAGCTACGACCTGCTGGTGGTGGACGAAGTAGGCGCCCAGCACGGTACCGACTTCGAGCGCCAGGTGATCTTCGAAGTCATCAACGGCCGCTATGGTCGCAAGCTGCCCACCATCATGATCTCGAACCTGAGTCTCCCCGAGGTGCGCAAGTTCATCGGCGACCGAGTGGTTGACCGCCTGTGCGACAACGGGGGTGAAGTGCTGGTGCTGCGCTGGAAGTCAGTGCGGGGTGCAGCATGAGTCGCGACCTGTTCAGCATTGAGGCCGAGCACGCGCTACTGGGCGCCCTGATGCTCGATGTCAGCCTGTATGACGATATCACCAGCAATTTGACCACCCAGGACTTCAGTGACCTGGAGAACGCTGCGCTGTATCAGTCTATTTGCAATACTCACGCCGCCGGCTACTCGGTCGACCCTGTTACGGTTGGATCGCGATACCCGACGCTACCCAGCGGCGAGAGCACGATCTACTACGCCGGTACCATCGCCAAGAACACGCCCAGCACGGCGAACTGGAAGGCCTATCTGCGTACGGTATTGGAGCGCTCCACGCTGCGCCGCGTGGTAGAGGTGGCTGAGCTGATACGGGGCAGTGTCCACGACGACAAGCCCGTTGAGGAAGTGATTGCGCTGGCGCAGCAGGCCACCGCAGATCTGCGCAACCTCGACAGCGCAGAGCCTGAGTATCACCGCATCGGAGACGTGCTGCCCGCAGTGATCGACGGCATCGACGCACGGTTCAACGGCACTGTCTCGCGAGGCCTTAGTACAGGCATACCAGATCTGGACAACATCCTGTGCGGTCTTCGACCTGGTCACATGATCGTCGTGGCCGGCCTGCCCGGGTCTGGCAAGACGATCCTCGGCCAGCAGATCGCCCAGCACATCACTGTTTCGCTGGGCCACGCTGGCCTCATGTTCAGTCTGGAAATGACCAAGGAAGAACTGGCCGCGCGGGGCATTGCTTCCCTTGGCGCCGTGAACCTGTCGCGCATCGACGCGGGTAACACCCTGCAGGATGACGACTGGCCGAAGATCACCAGCGCTGTGAGCTTGCTGAATCGCGCCAAGCTGTACGCCAACGACCAGGCCGGCATGACCATGCCTCGCATCCGCTCTATCGCTCGGCAGTGCCAGAAGCGTGAAGGGCTAGATGTGCTGGTGGTGGATTACCTGACTTTGATCGTATCCGAGGGTGGCCAAAACCGCGCCCTTGAAGTGGGCAAGATCAGCACCGCCCTCAAGAACCTGGCCAAGGAGCTCGGTGTGCCGGTGATCGTGCTGGCGCAGTTGAACCGCGGGCCTGCAAACCGCCCCGACAAGCGACCACGCCCGAGCGACCTCCGCGACTCTGGCCAGATCGAGCAGGACGCCGACGCCGTGATCCTTGTGCACCGTGACCCTGACAGCGAGGAAGGCCAGAACGGCGTCACCGAGCTGATCGTGGGCAAGTGCCGCCACGGCAAGCCTGGCACCTGCCTTGTCCAGGCCCAGGGCCAATACGTTCGCTTTGTGCCGTTCGGCGGCCGTCCGCCAAGTGACGACGAGGTCGAGATGGGCCGCGTCGTGAATATCTCCAAGCACCGTAAGGGGAGCAAGCACCATGAAACTTTCTGATCTGTGGCCAGGCTGCAAGCCGCCGGCACGCACCCCTGCAACCTCGGTCGTGTCCGTAATCGTCACCAAGCGCGCTGGCGCCGAGCAGCCTGTTGCCACTGGCAATACCCCGGTGTCCAGCAATGCCCCGCGCGGGCCAGTTGAACCGCCATCCACTCTTGTCGAGTGCGAGGCGCTGGAGGAAACCCTGGCCCGCGACGGCATCCGCCTGGAATGCCAGATCGGCCAGGCAAAGGGCAGGGCGGTAACGGAAGGCAAGTACGCCGACCCTGATTGGTACCACCGGGCAAAGGCGGCGCTCAAGCACATCAACCGGGACCGCCAGCGCCTGATGGTCCACATGCGGTCCCTGCGCATTGAGGCCCGCCGCGACTGCCCAGCGTGGCAGGCCCGCGACAAGGCCATCCTGCGCGAACTGAACGCCCGGGTGCCGAAGGAGGTGTTCGACGAGTGCGTGCGGGTTGTGGATGAGGATTTGGAGATGATGCGATGAGCAACGTTACTGCGGCGCTGCCGCGCAAGAGCCTGACCGCTGTTGAGTGCAAGTTCCTCAAGGTGGGAAACCGCATGCTACTGGAGCAAAACAACGGCCGGATCGCTTCGGCAGCCCTGATGGATATCGTTGCCGACTGGCACGCCGCCCGCGCCAATGTGGGGTTCGAGCAGTTCGCCAAGGGCTGGATCACCGAAGGCAACGCCAAGAACAAATACGCTGACAAGCTGCTGCGCGAACTGTTCGGCCTGGACACTGACCCAACGCCCCGGAGGGCTGCATGAAGAAACGCACCTACATGGACAAACCGCTGGGCGATACCGAGTGGCTGCTGGAGCAATGGGGCAGTTGGCGCATGGATGGCATGGGAGTTCCCCGCTACGTCTCGCCGTCGATCACGGCGGCAGCGGCTGGCGGTGGTTGCCAGTACTCCTTGACCGACGATCATGCTCTGGTGATTGATTTGGCGGTGGCCAAGCTGACCAAGCGCAACCAGCAGATGGGCGACTTCGTGTGGCTTTACTTCGGATCGAAGTGGACGATGGTTCGAATCGGCGAAATGTCCAGGATGTCCGAGCGATCAGCCCGCGAAATCGTCAAGCAGGGGGTGGCCTGGGTTGACTCGTTCTTGGAACAATTTCGCGAAGCCGCGTAAAAAGTTCTTTCCGGACGGATAAGCACCTGTTTTCATAGCAGCGTGTCCAGCTTGCAAGCAACGCGATACCGAAAACCCCGGCCATTGTGCTGGGGTTTTTCCGTTCAAGTGAGCTGATCGATATTAGGATGTGCTTTGTGACTTAGTGCCGATGTAGTATTCAATCGCCACCATCACCCACAAAGGACTGACTGATGAAAGATCCGTTCCTGACTTCCCTCGTTGATACCGTTCACAACCACTCGCTGACTTTTTCGGTCACCCTGACCACTCCGGGAGGCACTATCACCGGCACACTGATCTCGACTAGCGAATTCTTCACCAGCTTTGCCGCCAGTTTTTCAGGCGCTTGGCCACACGGCCCCAACGAGGAATTGCGAAAGGGGTTTGCTGCGTGGGGTGAGCATCGTGGCGATCGGTTCAAATCCAGCGAAGATGGTGTAGACCCCTTCATTCATTTGAAAAACGCCAGGCATCTAGACGGAAGCGGATCGGTTCCCCCGTCAGGGGAGGGGTTCCTATGGCGTGGGAAGATCGAGGATGTCACCGGCTTCGCATTGGGTACCGTTTGATTTAACTTTTCCGCATTAAGGCTCGCCATCACGGCGGGCCTTTTTCGTTTCTGGAGCAAGCAAATGTCCGATCAAGCTCTCGCGGCAATCACGTCCCTGTCAGCTTCGGTTGCCAGCCTTCAGACACAGGTGAGTGCGTTAAGCTGTCAGGTTGCAACGAAGGCGGACGCCACGGCCGCCTCGGCGTTGACCAATGGGATCGCGGAAGCCCGTCCTATCACAAGCCTGACGAGCCGCGTGACCAGCTGCGAGCCCGCAGATCTGCTTGTCGATGCCGGTCAGGCAGTCCAGCCTCTGCGCATGGGCAAGGTAATCTTCCACGGCGAGACTGCCCGGCAGATCCGGGTCGCACAGACTGTTCTGAGTAAGGAAGGTGCCGGCCAGTTGGAAGTGGTGAAGCGCGCCAACGAACCAGGCGAACCTTTCGTTGTGATCGACGGGCAAGTCTTCATCGCCAAGTCGACGGTCGAAAACTCTGCCATCGACCCGTCCAAGTTCCAAATCAAATTCAACTTGAACACCGATCCACAGCTGCACCTCGGCTCTCACCTGGTTGACGCAGTCCGCAATCTGCTGGGTGACGAACTCAAGCCGGGCGGGATGCTGCATCGCCGCTGACCCAATGCCCGCCTTGAGCGGGTTTCTTTTTTTGTGGAGCACCCATATGGCCGAGCCAAGTACCGGCGCCCTTGCAGTGACCGGCTTACTTGCCAGCGTCGGCCTGGGTGCTGCCTTCCCGCAGTTGGACCTCGCCACGCTGGTCGGGTCCTTCGGTGGGGCTTTCTTCTACGTCGTCTTCGCCAAGGACATGAGCACTTGGCGCCGGGTCGGCTACTTGCTGACTGGTTGGATCGGTGGCTACTTCGGTGCTGCCGAATTGATGGGCTGGGCTTGGACCAAGACAGCAGGGTTCAGCGCCTTCGTGTGCGGCGCTCTATGCGTGATCACGTTCTCTGGCCTCATCGAGTGGATGCAGACCGGCCAACCGCCAAGGTGGTGGGCTTGGTTCTTCCGCCTCCGGGCCAGGAAGGAGGGTTGAATGGCTGCCGTAATCCAGGCCGTGTTGTGCGCCGTTATCTTCGTGATGATCGGTCTGCGCTACCGGCCGTATCCCGATGCCCGCTACAAGCTGGGCGTGTCCCTGATGGCCTGGGCCGCATGCGCGGTCACGGGAATGCAGTGCGTGAGCCTCATAGGCCGCATGGTGCTGCATGACGAGTTCGCCGACGTGTCCTGGTTCAACACTGCGTTCTACCTGCTGGCCGCCATGCTGGTGTGCCGGGCTAAGGGCAACGTCGCCAAGATTGTGCGGGTTGAATGATCCGCGCCACGAAATCTACGTGCGCCATTTCGTGGCGCGAGGAACCACCATGGAAATGAAACCACTGATTCTGGGCCAAGAGCTTGGCCAGGCCGTCTGCGAGGTGCTTGGCCTGGACGCATCGAAGATCACCTCCATCACCATTCGCATGGAGCCCAACACCGCGGCTTGCGTCGAGGTGGTCAACACCATCAGCCAAGTCGAGGGCGAGAAGATCGCAGGCGCCTTGGAGGTCTACGGACTGACTCGGCGTGGTATGTGATGCCCTGTAGTGGATGCGCCGCCCGGCGCGAATGGATCAACAAATGGATGAGGGTGGCCCGTGAACGAGCAAGCAATCTCTTTGCTCCAGCAGATCCTGGAACAGCAGCAGAAGCAGACCGGCCTGCTGGAGACGATCGCAAGCCAGAACCTGGCACTGATCGAAGCTCTGGCGGATGACCAAGGCCTTGACCCTGACGCTGCGCCCCAGGTCTACCTAAGCGGCGCCCCCGTTATCGGTGGCCTCTGATGGCCCGGCTGACCTCCCTCAAGCCAGCCATGCAGGCCCAGCCATCAAGGCTGGCTACGGTCAACCCGGACTCATGGCGGACGGCCAAGGGAACAGCTGCCCAGCGCGGCTATGGGTACAAGTGGCAAGTAGCACGGGCCGGCTGGCTCGTAGCTCACCCGCTTTGTTTGTACTGCCAGCGCGAAGGGAGGGTGACCGCAGGCACGGTGGTTGACCACATCGTCCCGCACAGGGGCGACATGAAGCTGTTCTGGGATCGGGGCAACTGGCAGACCCTTTGCCGTGCGTGCCATGACGTGGTGAAGGCTGCCGAGGAGGCCGCCGGCCAGAACGGTTGATGCACGTCAGTGGCGTGCCTCATTTCGGTTGAGGCACGTCAGTTCCCCGATTCGAGGGGGAGGGGTGGGTCGAGAGTTCATGGCTTTTCGCTTCCAGACCACCCGTCCCCGCACGCGTGAAATTTTTCCCCGTTTCAGAGGTTTTTGTTAATGGCGTTAACATCGAAAAAGCGCCGTTTTGTCGAGTCCAAGGCTGCTGGTGCCTCGAATCGCGAAGCGGCGGAAGCCGCAGGCTACGCGGCGGGCAGCGCTTCGGCAGCAGGTTCTCGGCTCGCCAAAGACCCTGACGTTGCTGCCGCGCTGGAAAAGTTAAAGGCGCCTCGAAATGTTAAGCCGGAGACAGAGGGCGAAGCCTTTGACTCCACGCCGATGGGCGACGAGTCCGGTGACCTGGTCAACTTGCCCATTACTGACGACCCGCTCATTTGGTTGCTGGCTCTGATGAATGATTCCCAAGCCAAGATCTTTGACCGGCGCAACGCGGCCCAGTCGGCGCTGCCGTACTTCCACGGGAAGAAATCCGGCATGGGCAAGAAAGAACAGAAGCTCGAAGATGCGGCGAAGGTGGGGGCTAGTGGCAACCGCTTCGGGCTGCGTGAGCGTCACCTGAAGGCCGTCAAATGAAGAAATGGACTACCGCGTGTCCCGACTGGGAAAGCCGGATCGTCCGTGGACAGGCGCTCGTTCCGTTGGAGCCCATCTTCCCCGAGCAGGCGGAAGATGCTCTCGACGTGTTCGGCAACCTTCGAATGGTTGATGCCGACGGCAGCCCATTGATGGGAGAGACCTGCCGTAGTTGGGTGCTCGACGTGGTGGCCGCGCTGTTCGGCGCCTATGACGCGGAAGCCGGCCGCCGGCTGATCACCAACTACTTCCTGATGGTTAGCAAGAAGAACGGCAAATCGACGATCGCCGCGGGCATCATGCTGACGGCGCTGATCCTGAACACCCGGCCTTCCGGAGAGTTCCTGATCCTGGCGCCGACGAAGGAAGCGGCAGACAACGCGTTCAAACCGATTCGGGACATGATCGATGCAGACGAGGATCTGCAGGCTAGGTTCCATGTGCAGGAATACAACCGGATCGTCACCGATAACCTGAACAAGGCAACGCTGAAGGTGGTGGCGGCTGACTCGGCCACCGTCACCGGCAAGAAAGCCACCGGCGTGTTCATCGACGAACTCTGGGAGTTCGGCAAGCAGGCCAAGTCGGCGAAGATGCTGGTTGAGGCCACCGGTGGTCTGGCGTCACGCCCAGAGGGGTTCGTTTTCTACTGCACGACTCAGTCTGACGAGCCGCCGGCTGGCGCCTTCAAGGCCAAGCTGGAGTACGCGCGCAAAGTTCGCGACGGCGAAATCGAGGACCGGCGCTTCCTTCCGGTCATATACGAGTTCCCGAAAGAGATGATCAAGCGGAACGAGCACCGCGACCTTGCAAACGCTCACGTGACCAACCCCAACTGGGGGCTTTCTGTCGACCAAGAGGTGATCGAGCAGAAGTATCAGGAGGCGCAGGCAGAGGGCGAGGGGGCCATACGCGGCTTCTTAGCGAAGCACCTCAACGTCGAGATCGGCCTGGACCTGCGGTCAGACCGTTGGGCAGGCGCTGACCACTGGGAATCGGCGGCTGAGGCTGGCCTGACCCTGGAGAGCCTGCTGCAGCGCTCCGAAGTGGTGACGGTTGGCATAGACGGTGGTGGTCTTGACGACTTGCTTGGTCTGACCGTGCTTGGCCGCGAGCCTCTTACTCGTCGATGGCTCCATTGGGCCCACGCCTGGGCGCACAACATCGTGTTCGAGCGGCGGAAGGATATCGCCAGCGCACTGAGGGACTTCGAGAAGGCCGGCGACCTGACCGTTGTTGATCGACCTGGTGACGATGTGCAGCAGGTTGCCGACATCATCTGCGACATCAGGGATCGCGGCTTGTTGCCGGAGAAACTGGCTATCGGCGTCGATTCTGCCGGCATCGGTGACATCGTCGACGAGCTGACCACCCAAGAGCGAGCGATCACCATGGAGCAGATCGTGGCCATCTCGCAGGGCTGGAAGCTCAACGGCGCAATCAAAACCACTGAACGCAAGGTTGCCGGTGGTGAACTCGTTCACTGCGGTAGGGCGATGATGAACTGGTGTGTCGGTAATGCCCGCATCGTCCCGCAAGGCAACGCAATCACCATCACGAAGCAGGCCAGCGGCTCGGCAAAGATCGACCCGCTGATGTCGACGTTTGACGCTGTGTCCCTGATGGCCCTGAACCCCGAAGGCTCTGGTGATCTCCAGGGCTTCTTTGATAACCCGATCATGGTAGGAATCTGATGGCCGACAAGAAACCGGGCCGGGTGAAGGCTGCGCTGCAAAACTGGCTCGGGGTGCCCATCGGCCTGAAGGACGGCGCATTTTGGCAAGAGTGGTTCGGCAGCTCTGCATCTGGTAAGCACGTATCGGTCGACAAAGCCATGCAGCTGTCCACGGTGTGGGCATGCGTGAGGCTGCTGTCCGAATCCGTCTCCACGTTGCCGCTCAAGCTGTACCGGCGCCTCCCCGACGGTTCTCGGGAGGTTGCCAGAGACCATCCCCTGTACCGCGTGCTGTGCCGTATCCCGAACGCCGAGATGACCCCGCAGCGCTTCATGCTGCTGGTGGTTGCGAGCATTTGCCTGCGAGGTAATGCATTCGTCGAGAAGAAGATGATCGGCAGCAGGATCATTGCTTTGGTACCGCTTCTGCCCCAGTCCATGAGGGTGAAGCGGCAGGAAAACGGGCGCCTGAAGTACACGTACAACGAGAATGGCGTGGATCGCGACATTCCCGAGAAGAACCTGATGCACATCCGCGGCTTTGGCCTGGACGGGGTGTGTGGGATGCTTCCGGTCACCACCGGGCGCGAGATCTTCGGATCGGCCATGGCGATCGAGGAGGCAGCGGCGAAGGTGTTCGCACAGGGGATGCAGGCATCCGGCATCCTGAGCAGCGACGCCAAGATCACGCCCCAACAGCGCGAGCAGCTGCGGGCCAGCATGCAGGCGTTCATGGGATCGAAGAACGCTGGCAAGATCATGGTGGCGGAAGCGGGCTTCAAGTACCAGGGCATTACGATGAACCCTGAGGCGGCCCAGATGCTGGAGTCCAGGTCATTCGGAATCGAGGAAATGTGCCGCTGGTTCCGCGTGCCACCGTTCATGGTTGGGCACATGGACAAGCAGTCGAGCTGGGCTGCCTCGGTTGAGGCGCAGAACCTGCATTTCCTCACCAACAGCCTACGGCCGTTGCTGGTCAACATCGAGCAGGAGATCACTCGCTGCCTGATCGGTGAAGCCGATGCTGAAGACTACTTCGCTGAGTTTGCGGTGGAAGGCCTACTGCGCGCGGACAGCGCCGGCCGCGGCGCCTGGTACAACACGGCCCTGCAAAATGGCTGGATGTCCCGCAACGAGGTGCGCCGACTGGAGAACCTGCCGCCTATACCGGGTGGCGACACCTACACGGTCCAGTCTGCACTGGTGCCCCTGGATCAGCTCGGGAAGCCGAGTGCAGGTGTCTCGCCGGCGGCCTCGGCATTCATGCTGCGATTGGTCTCGGCGCGCAACAACGATGACCGAGAGGCCATCGACAAGGCGGTCGAGCTGGCATCCCAGGCTCTGGAAGCCGGGAACCCAGACGGACCCATGATGGCCCACGCGCTGATATCGATGCCGCTGCTCAAAGCGGCCTGACCTGGAGTAACCCATGACTCTCAAGACACTACCGGCGGCGCCGGCGGTGCGACCGCACGCGCGCGTCGAGTCCGACCTACTGCCGAAGGCCATGGAGCGCTGGAATCCAGCGATCAAGGCGGCGGCCGGTGACGACTCCACCACCATCACCATGTACGACCCGATCGGCATGGACTGGTGGACGGGCGAGGGCGTCACCGCCAAGCGTGTCAGTGCTGCACTTCGCACCATCGGCGACAAAGACATCACCGTGAAGATCAACAGTCCCGGTGGCGATGTTTTCGAAGGCTTGGCGATCTACAACCTGCTGCGCGAGCATAAGGGCAAGGTGACCGTACAGGTGCTTGGCCTGGCAGCCTCGGCGGCATCGTTCATTGCCATGGCTGGCGATGAAATCCAGATCGCCCGAGCCGGCTTCATGATGATCCACAACGCTTGGACCATTGCGGCGGGGGACCGAAACGACTTCACCGAAGTCGCTGACTTCCTCGACCAGATCGACGGCACCCTGGCCGACATCTACTCGGTCAGGACCGGCGATGAGGCCGCAGCGATGCGCGCCCTTATGGACGTCGAGACGTGGATGGGCGGCAGCGCGGCTGTCGACGCCGGCTTCGCTGACGGCCTTCTCCCATCGGATGCCGCGCAGGAAGACCCGCAAGCCAGGGCGCCGCACCAGATCGCAGCTCGCCGATTGGACGCGATTCTGGCCAAACAGGGCATGCCACGCTCCGAGCGGCGGTCCCTCATTCAAGAACTCAAGGGTGGTACGCCAGGCGCTGCCCCCTCCGGTACGCGCAGCGCTGCCGAAAACCAGGCCGATCTGGCCACCCACTTTGCCGAACTACAGGCCGCCATGTCGCGGTTCTCGGCAGCAGCCCTCAAGTAACCGGAGACAATCCCATGGCAGACAATACCGCTGACCTGCTCAAGCAGGTTTCCGCCGAGCTCAAACAGGCGACCAGCGATTTCAGTAAACAGGCCGAAAACGCCCTGGCCGAGGCCAAGAAGGCCGGCAGCCTGTCCGAAGAAACCAAGGCCGCCGTTGATGAGATGGCCACCAAGTTCAACAGCCTGACCGAGGCCGAGAAGCAGCTGAAAGCCCAGCTTGGTGAGCTCGAACAGGAGTTCGCACGCCTGCCTTCGCCAGGCACCCCGCAAACCCAGGACAGCCTCGGCGGCGTGGTGATCAAGAGCGAAGCTCTCAAACAGTTCGCGGCCAGCATCGAGGGCGGCAAGCGCGTCAACATCCCGGTTAGCGCCGCGCTGCTGTCCACCGATGTTCCCGCCGGCATCGTCGAACCTCAGCGCCTGCCCGGGATCGACACCGCGCCAAAGCAGCGGCTGTTCATCCGCGACCTGATCGCCCCGGGTCGAACTACCGCCCCGGCGATCTTCTGGGTGCAGCAGACCGGTTTCACCAACGCCGCCAAAGTCGTGGCCGAGGGCACTGCCAAGCCGTACTCGAGCATCGAATTCGCGTCGAAGCTCACCGCGGTATCGACCATCGCCCACATGTTCAAGGCCTCCAAGCAGATCCTGGACGACTTCGCCCAGCTGGGTTCGACCATCGACGTAGAAATGCGCTACGGCCTCAAGTACGTCGAAGAGCAGGAGATCCTGTTCGGTGACGGCACTGGCGTGCACCTGCACGGCATCGTCCCTCAGGCCTCGAAATATGTACCGGCCTTCGAGGTGGAGGATCGTTCGGGCATCGATGATCTCCGCCTGGCGATGTTGCAAGCCCAGCTGGCGCGCTTGCCGGCTTCCGGCCATGTCCTGCACTTCATGGACTGGGCCAAGATCGAGCTGACCAAAGACACGCTGGGCCGCTACATCCTCGCCAACCCGCTGGGCTTGGCTGGCCCTGTGCTGTGGGGGCTGCCTGTTGTGGCTACCGAGGTCGCTGCTTTCATGGGCAAGTTCCTGACTGGCGCATTCCAGACCGGCGCTCAGTTGTTCGACCGCGAAGACGCCAACGTGGTTATCTCGACCGAGAACGCCGACGACTTCGAGAAGAACCTGATCTCGATCCGTTGCGAAGAGCGTGCCGCCTTGGCGGTGAAACGTCCGGAAGCGTTCATCTTCGGTGACTTCGCCGCGCCGGTCGCCCCGTAACCCTGAACGAGGGCCGCCCGATCGGCGGCCTCTGGAGGCATTCATGAAACTGAAAACCCTGAAACCTCTGTACCTGGGCGGCCAGACGCTGGTTGCGGGAACGTCCTTCGAAACCATCGAGCAGCACGGACGCCAGTTGATCCAGAAGGGCTATGCCGAGCTGGACGACTCCGAAGGCGAGGTGGTAGTGACCATTTCGCAGGAAGATGCCGCTGGCGCTGGCGTGCTGACCACCGACAGCCTGGGCGCCGCCACTCTGCCTATCGCGCAGCCTGTCGCCGCCTTCAAGGCGAAGCACAAGGGCGCAGGCAAGTACATCGTCGTGGACGCCGAAGGCAATCAGGTTGGCGAGTTCTCCGGAAATCAGGAAGAAGCCCATGCGGAAGCTGAGCGGCTGATCGCCGGCGGCGAGCCGGTGCAGGCCGAGGACTGACCCATGCCAGTAATCGCCATCGATCTGGCCATGCATCACCTGCTGGCCGAGCCGGAAGACCAGGTGCTGGTCGAGGCGCAACTTGGCGCGGCGGAGGATGCGGCGATGAATTTCCTCAATCGTCGTTTCTACCTGGATCAGGTGGCTCTCGGCCAGGCCCGCGCCGGCGTATCGGCTTCCATGCAGCAAGCCAGGGAGGCAAACGCGGCGGCGGTTGCTGCTGCTGATGGCGAGCAGGATCACACAATGCGCTGCCGCCTGCTTGAGCATGCCCGCCAGGCGCTGGCCGACGCCTACGATCAAGCCGACGCCATCGCCTACGGCATGGTGCTCAACCCTGCTATCCAGGCTGCTTGTCTGCTGAAGCTGGGTCACCTGTTCGCCAACCGTGAGGAAGTGATCACCGGGACGACCGCAGTCGAGTTGCCGCTGGCGTCCCAGCACCTGCTGATGCCGTACCGCATCCGGATGGGTGTGTGATGCAGGCCGGTAAGCTCCGGCACCGCATCGACATCGAGGAAATGACCATTCCCCGAGATCCGGTTACCGGTGAATACGGCGAACCCCAGTGGGTGGCACGCTGGACGAAGTGTCCGGCGCGTGTCGAGCCGCTATCGGCCCGCGATCTGGTGGCGGCTCAGGCAGCCCAGTCCGAGGCCACGGCGAGAATGGTGATCCGATACCGGGCCGGCCTGATGCCCACTATGCGCATCGTATACCGCGATGAGGTTTACAGCATGGAGGGGCCGCCCTTGGCGGATCCCAACTCTGGGCTGGAGTACCTGACTATCCTCGTGTCGAGAGGGGTGAAAGATGGCTGATGTCGAGTTCAGCATAAACGGCTTGGAGAGCCTGCTGGGCAAGCTGGAGTCGGTCAGCTATGACGTTCGGCGCAAGGGTGGCCGGGCCGCACTGCGGAAGGCCGCTCAGGTGGTGATGCAGAAGGCAAAGGACGGCGCCGAACGAATCGACGACAAGGAAACTGGGCGTTCGATCGCTGACAATATCGCCCTGCGCTGGAACGGCAAGCTGTTCAAGCAGACCGGCGACCTGGGCTTTCGCATTGGCGTCCTGCACGGCGCCGTGCTCAAGGATGGTGGCAGCCTCAGCCCGAATTCGCCGACCCCTCACTGGCGGCTGTTCGAGTTCGGTACCGAGAACATGGCAGCTGTTCCTTTCATGCGTCCAGCCCTGGCCAACAGCATTAGTGAGGTGACGGCCACCTTTGTCAGTGAATACGAAAAGGCTATCGACCGCGCCATCCGGCGCGCTGCGAAGAAGGCTGCATCCTCATGACACCACCTATTTTTCATATCTGCTCCCAGGCCGCAGGCGTCACTGCGCTGCTCGGTACCGGCACGAATCTGCGGCTCTACTCATTTGGCGAGGCCCCGCAGGATGTGGCCAAGCCCTACGCAGTGTGGCAGCTGGTCAATGGAGAACCGGAGAACTACCTGGCTGGCCGGCCAGATGCTGACGGTGTAACGCTGCAGATCGACATTTACGGAACCACCGGCACTTCAGTGCGACAGGTGCGCGATGCCATACGAGACGCCATCGAGTTGCGTGCCTACGTCACCCGGTGGGGCGGCGAGGGCCGCGACCCAACCACAAAGAATTACCGAGCCAGCTTCGATGTGGACTGGATCGTCCACCGGTAGCTGATCAATACCCCAATAGCCCGCCCAGTGCGGGTTTTCTTTTGCCCGCAATTGGAGAAACCCATGGCGATTCTCGCTCAAGGCACCCAGATCTATGCCCTGGTGCCCAAGGTAGGTACCCCATCCCAGTTTGAAGTCATGGAGGTGGAGTGCGCGACCGCCTTCAACCCGGGCGGTAACCCTGCTGACCAAGTCGAAGTTACCTGCCTCAGCGACCGCGTTCGCAAGTACCTGCGCGGTCTGCGCACCCCTGGCCAGGCTTCGCTGACCCTGAACGTCGACCCGCGTAACCCCTCTCACGTGCGCCTCCACCAAATCTCGGAAGATGACTCGATCGAAAGCATCCGCTGGGTCGTGGGCTGGTCGGACGGCACCGACATTGCTCCGACTGTAGGCGTTTCCGGCGCACTGGCTGCGATCGCGTTGACCAATGGCGGTACTGGCTATACCTCGGCCCCGACCGTCGCGTTCTCGGGGGGTGGAGGCACTGGCGCCGCTGCAACCGCGATCATCCAGGATGGCAAGGTGGTCGGTTTCAACATCACCAATGCCGGCTCCGGCTACACCAGCGCGCCGAGCATCACCATGACCGGTGGCGCTGGATCTGGCGCGGCGGCCTCCGCAGTCTTGGGCAATGCGGATGATTTCGTCCTGCCCCCGACCCGCACCTGGTTCCTGTTCGACGGCTACGTCTCCGACTTCCCGTTCGACTTCGCGGCCAACGCGGCGGTTACCACCGCGGCGACCATTCAACGTTCGGGCGGTTCTGCCTGGATCCGTAAAACCACTAACGCCTGAGGCAAGTGATGAAGCTGACGCTCGATTCGTTGAAGAAAACCGGCTCGTTCACTGGCCGGCCCGTGGCAAAGGAAATCACTTGGCGGCAAGGCGACGAGACCTTTACCGCGACGGTGTATGTGCGTCCGTTGGGCTACCAGGCAGCGGTGAGCGATGTTCTGGCGGCTGGCGGCAAGCAAGACAACATTGCCGGCCGCATCGCCGCGGCCATCTGCGACGAGGAAGGCAACACTGTCTTCACCGTGCTGGACATCACCCATGGGCCGCTTGATCCGGTGGAGCTCGCCAAGGATCCAGATAGCACCAAGCGCCTGGGGGCCTTGGACGGCAATCTCACTGTCGCCCTGATGGTAGCGATCAATGAGGTGACCAACATGGGAAAGACACCGAACTCAGCGACCTCGACGAGTTCTGGCACGAGTTAGTCCTATGCGGCGTCGGGGGCAGGACCATCGCCGAGGCGAAAGAGCGGATCAGCATCCACGAGTTTCGCTCCTGGATGAAGTACCGCAGCCGCCGCGGCTCCCTGCACTTGGGAATGCGCTTCGAGCGTGGCACGGCTCTGTTGGCCACGCTTTACGCGAACACCCACACAAAGGACGGCGGCTACACCGTCTACGACTTTATGCCTCACGAGTCCGCGCCTGTGCTGACGCTTGAGGAGGCCATGAAGACATGGGCGTAGTCGAACTCTGAGCCAGCGATCAGCAGGAGAAAGGCATGGCAAGTAAATCGCTGGGTACGCTGACCCTGGACTTGATCGCCAAGATTGGCGGTTTCACAGGGCCGCTTGACCAGGCCAGCCGTGAATCGCAAAAGCGCATGGCTGAGATCAAGAAGTCGGCTGAGAACCTCGGCAAAGGCATCGGTACCGCCTTTGCCGCGGTGCCGGCCATTGTCGCTGGCCTAGTCACCAGTTCGGCCATGGCGGCGAAGGAAATCACCAACCTTTCGAACCTGGCAGGCCTCACCACCACCGAGTTCCAGCGTTACGCTGCCGGCGCTGCTTCAGTCGGAGTAGAGCAGGACAAGCTGTCTGACATCTTCAAGGACACCAACGACAAGATCGGCGACTTTCTGGCTACTGGTGGCGGCGAGCTCAAGAACTTCTTCGAGACCGTCGCGCCAAAGGTAGGCGTGACCGCTGAGCAGTTCCGCAACCTGAACAGCGCCGACGCGCTGCAGCTGTATGTGACCAGCCTGCAGAAGGCGAACGTGAGCCAGGCTCAAATGACCTTCTTCATGGAGGCGATCGCCGACGAAGCAACGGCTTTGGTGCCGCTCCTGGCTGATGGGGGCAAGAAGTTCAAGGAGTACGGGGATGCCGCGCAGCAGGCCGGCATGATCATGGACGAGCAGACCATCGGCGCTGCTCAGCAATTCAGCACAGAGCTTACGGTCATCGGCCAGTACGCCAATTCTGCGAAGACAGCCCTGGCGGCCGAGTTCATGCCGGTACTGGCCCAACTTGCAAAAGACCTTGCCGGCACCACGAAGGAGGCCGGCGGGCTTCGGAAAGTTGTTGGCGAATTCGCCAACGATTTCATTGAGGTGACCGCCGTTACCGCCAGCTTGGCTGACGGCATCGGGCGGACCTTCAAGGTGGTGGCCGCCGGTATTGTGAGTGGGTTCTCCACCACCATGGCCTATCTGCAGAGCATCGGCGCAACGGCCAACACTTTGCTCGGTGCCGTGACCTTCGGCGACATGTCGAAGGACTTCAAGGCCAACGCTGACAAACTGACAGCGGATGCCATTGACCATGCTCGAACAGCCAGCACCGTCATGGAGGAGGTTGCTGAGGCGTTCAACAAGCCTTGGTCTGGCGACACGATCCGCGCCTATGTGAAGGAAGCCCGCAAGGCTGCCTCCGAGCTTCCCAAGATCGTTCCACCTGGTGGGCAGGGCGCCGGCTTCGTCGGCCAAACGGACGAGCAGAAGGCAGCTCAGAAGGCGGCTGAAGCAGCAGCCAAGAAGCTGAATCAGTCCTTCGAGACCGCTGAGGAGAACCTGAAGCGGCAGATTACGCTGATCAATACCAGTACTGACGCCCGGAAAAACGCCACTGAGGTGGCAAAGCTGCAGTTCGAAATCGAATCTGGGAAGCTGGTCGGGATCAACGCCAAGCAGCAGGAGCGCCTGAACGGTTTGGCGGCTGAGCTTGACCGATTGCAGCAGCTAAAGAAGGCGAACGAGGACGCAGCGAAGGCCCAGGCCTTCGCCGATACGCTGTCTCAAGCGAACAGGACCGCCCGTGCAGGGTTCGACCTGGAGTTAGCGGGCGCGGGGAGCGGTGACAAGCTGAAGGAGCGGCTGAAGGCTGACCTGGCTATCCAGCAGGATTACCAGAGCCAGCTGGCGGATCTGCAGAAGCAGTACAACGGCGGCGATATCAGCGAGGAGCTCTACAAGCAGGAAACCGAACTGCTGCGCCAAGCGCTTGAAGAGCGCATGGAGATCCAGCAAGACTATTACGCTCGGCAAGACGAGGCGCAGAACAACTGGCTGGACGGTGTCTCATCTGCTTGGGAGAACTACCGAGATGCCGCGGTAGATTACCAGCAGCAAGCTGCTGATTTCACGGCCAGCACTCTGGACAGCATGACCAGTTCGGTTGGCGACGGCATAGCCTCGATGATCTTGGAGTCGCAGAGCCTGGGTGACGCTTTCGTCAATGTCGCTTCGACCATGGCCAAGAGCATTATCAATGCCTTGGCGCAAATGGCCGCCGAGTGGCTGGTTTATCAAGCGGTTCAGCTGGTGGTGGGCAAAGCAACGCAGGCCAGCGCCGTACCCACCTTGATCGCGAACGCTCAGGCCACGTCTTTCCAGGCTCAGCTGGCTGCGTTCGCAAGCACTGCGGCCATCCCAATTGTCGGCCCGGCGCTTGCGCCTGGCGCCGCATTTGCGGCCGCAGCGGCTACAGCGCCGATGGTCGCGGGCGTGGCCAGCGCTGCGCTGGCCGGCATGGCGCACGACGGTATCGATTCCATCCCAGAGGATGGCACCTGGTTCCTTCAGAAGGGCGAGCGGGTGACCACTGCTGAGACCAGCGCAAAGTTGGATCGCACCTTGGAAGATGTTCGATCCAAGCAGAGCGGTGGCGGGACTGTCGTAAACATCATCGGTGACCGGAGCAAAGCCGGCACGGTGGAGCGAAGAACGAATCCTGATGGGCAAGAGGAGGCAGACGTTTTTGTTTCCGATATTTGGGGGGGCGGCGAGCGCGCGCAAGCACTCGAAGCTGCCTACGGCCTGAAGCGAAGTGCGAGTTAAGCAGAGGTTTTTATGAGCGAAGTAGAGACCCAGCCCGAACAAGGTCTTGAGGAGGGTGCAGATCATCCTATTCCGGAGCCAGCCGATGAGAAAGAGCAAGCCATTCAGCGCCGGTTTTCCAGAATTGAGGAAGCGCTCGGCCTCAGCCCATTTACTTAATACCAGCCACAACGGATACAGGGGTTGAGGAATGGCCGTCATTGATTACCCCAAGCAACTGCCGACACCGCTGCAAGACGGTTATGGGCTTGATACCCAGGATCCTGTTTCACGCACGCCGATGGTTACTGGGCGGGTCAGGACTCGCATCAGACATAGCTATGTGCCGCTGTATGTCGACGCCACATTGATTTTCAACGGGAAGCAGAAGGCTTTTTTTGAGGCATGGTACAGCCGGATCTTGAAAGAGGGCACCGAGTGGTTCAACTGTCCCCTGAAGATCGACGATGTGGTGCAGATGTACGAGGTCCAATTTGCTCGAATCTACGAAGGTCCGAAGTTGGTTCAATTGTCATTCTGGCGGTACACGTTCCGACTAATGCTACGCAGAAAGCCATTGATTCCAGATGGATGGGAGCATTTCCCTGAACTCTGGTTTGGTATGGAAATCATCGACTTGGCAATCAACAGGGAGTGGCCAGAAGCATGAGCCTGATCGAGGAGTGTTATGCCTCGGGCAGAGGCGAGCTGGTCGACACCATCGAGGCGCGGGAGGAGGGCGGCGCCGTTTCTCACCTCTACTGCTCTGGCTGGGAAGACCGGGTGTGCACCACCGAGGACGGCCGCACGCTGACCTTTGTTGCGATGGCCATGGACTTGGCCCTGCCCAGGAACGACAACAGCGCGTTCCAGAACCTGGTGCTTGGCTTGGACAACGTCACAGGCGAGGTGCAGGAGGTGGTGGAGGCGGCCAAGGCTGCCGACAAGCGCTTCATCATCACCTTCCGGCGCTACCTGGCCGAGGACCTGTCCTTCCCGCAGGAGCGGTACCGCATGACGCTGCTCAGCCGGGAGTATGAGGACGACGTGGCCAAGCTCACTGCCGGCTTCTTTGACCTGCTCAACACCAACGGTCTGCGCACCGTGCTGACCACCTCTCTGGCACCTGGCCTGAAGTACATCTGACCATGATCGATAAATTCATGCGCGCCCCGTATCGCGAGGGTGCACGGGGGCCTATTGCCTTCGATTGCTGGGGGCTGTGCATCGCAGTCCGCCATCAGGTGTTCGGTCTGCAGCTGTTGCCCAGCTTAGGCGCCGTGGGCAAGAACAAGCTCAGGGCCAACACCGAGGCCTATCACGACCTGCGCCAGGGCATGGAAGAGTGCGCCCCGGAACCTGGCGCGATCGCCGCCGTGTTCCGCGGCGCGCTGTGCCTGCACGTAGGCGTGGTGGTTGAAAGTGAGGGCCGTCTGAAGGTGCTGGACACAAACCCCGGCGGCGCCTGCCTCCGGAGAACCGGCGAGTTCGAAGCCGCTCATCCCAAGGTGGTCTATTACCGTGATCGAGTTCTACCCGAACAAGCTCAGTGACACCGCGCCGCTCGGCACCTGGAAGACCGACCGCCGGATGTCGATCGAGGAGTGGCTGAAGTCCCTGGCCCCATCCTACGAGCGCCGCGAAAGCCCGCCAATCAGCGTTGTGCTCAATGATGAGCTGATCGAGCAGCACCTGTGGCACAAGGTGAAGTTCAAGCCTGCTGACCTGCTGCAGATCTACCGCGAACCAAAGGGTACCGACCCGTTCTCCATCACCTTCGCCTTGTTCAAGGGTGCCAAGGCGGTGCTGAAGTCGATCATGCCCAAGATGCCCGGCATGCCATCCAGCGCCGGCACTCAGCAGGGCGACCCCTTGACCGAAGCCAGCGCCAAGGGCAACAAGGTCAAGCTGGGCGAGCCGGTGCGCCAGATCGCAGGGCACCAGCGGGTCTATCCGTCCTACCTGACCCAGCCCCGCCGGGCGCATGTCGCACCCCGCGACCAGCGGGTGGAAATGCTGCTGTACATCGGCGAGGGCGAGTACGACGTCCCGCTGGCCAAGGTCAAGGTGGGTGAGACCCCGCTGATCTCCCTGGGGTCAGACGCAACCTTCACCATCTACCCGCCAGGCGCTGATCTGTCGGCCGATCCGGCCCACATCAACTGGTTCAACGTGCCCGAGGTCGGGGCAAGCTCCAGTGGGTCGGCCGGCCTGGAGCTGACCATGGCCACCGAACTCACCAGGTCGGCCTCGGCATCGGCGTACCAGTTCGTTGGCGACACGATCAGCGTGCCGTCCGGTTCCGGCCAGTTCCCGGCCGACTGGTCGAACGGGATCATCATCCGCGTGCTCTCGCCATACACCTACACGGTGATCGACGGCGGTGCCGGACGCGACATCATCCGTGGTCCGCTGGAAATGTTGAACCCCACGGCTGGCATGCTGATCGAGGTGGCCGGAGCGAACGCGGGCCTGTACGTGGTGCACAGCTACACCCCATACACACCGGCGGTACCGGCCAACCCTGGCACCGCATCGACACGCACCGGATCGGCGGCGCCAACTCGCTACGACTTCAACGTCACGCCGCTCACGTTCAACCTGGTGCGCGGCAGCTCTACCTATCCCGTCACGCTGAACACGGCCACAACCGATCTGGCTGGCCTGGTAGCAGCGCTGAACACTCAGCTCAGCGGATTGCCGTTCGAGGCGCAGCAGAGCAGTGGTCGGTTGCGTTTCGTGGAATTGACACCGTTTAGTGGCCAGGCCATCTCTGCCACCGGTGCCTCAACCATCCTCGGCTCCTCCCCGGTAGGAGTCACCGGCACCGCAACCACTAGCGGCACTCCAGAGCAGCCAGCGGAAATGACGCTGGATTATGACGGTGGTGCACCGGTGGTCGGCCTGGCGCTGGGGCAGGGACTGGCAACCATCGGCCCGCGCGGGCTGCGTTACCGGATCACGGCATTCAGCACCAGTCTGCTTGAGGTGGAGCGTCTGACCTCGTCTGGCTCGACCGATGCGGGATGGCCTGGCTTCAGCGCCATGCAGACGGTGAACGGCCTCATTACGCTGGACGCTTCAAACCTGCAGGGCGGATACCGGGGGCCATTTGCCTGCTGCCCGGAGAACGAGAAGGTCACCGAGCTGGAATGGACGGTCACCTACGCCAATGGCTTGGCTGGTATCGGCCGGGAAGGGCAGATATACGAGATTCCGACCTACTACGTGTTCGAGTACCGTGATTTGGACGTGGCCGGCGCCTGGACGCAGATCCAGTACGTGAACGTCGGCGGCTCGCTGGATGCTCAGGGCTTCACGCAGCGCATCACGCTGCCGTACGCAATGCGCGCTGAGGCCCGCGTCCGTAAGCAGTATGTGGACCGACCTGGACGTATCAACGATGAAGCGCGGGATGACGCCACCTGGACGGACCTGCGGGGACGGATGCAGAACTCGCCGGCCAGCTACCCCGGCCTGACTGTCATGACCTGCAATATCCGGGGTGGTGACCGGTTGTCTGCACAGTCGGAGAGCCAAGTCAGTGTGGAGGCAACCCGCATCCTGCCGCTGGTGGAGGGCGGTACCGGGCCAAGCCGCGACATCGTGCCTTGGTGCATCTACCAGCTGAAGCAGCGCGGGTATACGGACGATGACCTGGATCTACCTGAGTGGCAGGCCTTCCACCATATCTGCGTAGCTCGGGGTGACACCTACGACGAAACGCTGGATTCGACGATCACCGTCAAGGACATGATCAACAACGCGCTGGCGTGCGGATTCGGTGAGCTGGTCACATTCCGGGGCCTGCTGCGTCCGGTTCGGGACAGTGCCCGGGCAGCGTTCGACGTTACCTACGGCCCGAAAACCCAGACCTACTCACCCCAGAATATGACCAAGATGCTGAAGATCAGCGGCGCCATGCCGTCGATCAACGACTTCGACGGGGTGGATGTGGAGTTCTTCTCTCGCACCACCTGGGCGTGGGAGACGGTCGAGTGCCGCTGGCCAGGCGACCTCGGCACCAAGGTCGAGAAGATCAAGATGCCTGGAGTCAGTGACAGGACCAGGGCATGGCGGGTCGGAATGCGCCGGCGTGGCCACCAGAAGTTCCGGACGGACATCTACACCTGGGAAACCGAGATGGATGGCAGCAATAGCGGCTATCTGAGCTTCGCGGCCGTTGCGGATGACGCGCCCAAGCGTTGCCAGAGCGCGATCCTGCTGGACTTCGTGGTTACAGAACCCAGCACCTTTCTCATGTCCTCCGAGCCGCTCGACTTCAGTGCTGGCGGCGAGCATCTGATAGGCGTACGCAAACTGGACGGTACGCTGTCCGGGCCGTGGGTAGCTACGCAAATTGACCAGTACCAGGTGCGGGTTGCAGCGCTCGACTTTACACCCGAAGTGGATGGTCCTCTGGAGCCCCCGCATATCCTGTTCGGCCCGGCCGCCAGATGGGCCTATCCAACCCTGATCACCAGCTCTGACCCTGGAACAAACGGAAACGTCGCGATGAAAGGAATGCCCTACGACGCCCGCGTTTACACCTACGACGACCAATTCCCGCCGGCCTGACCGGACCCTGACGAGCATGCCCGCCAAGTGCGGGCTTTTTTGTGCCCGGAGAAAACATGGCTTACAACACCAACAACCCACTCGGCTCGAGCGATCCGCGGGACTTGTTCGATAACTCGTCGATTTTCGACAAATACATGACGGGTATCGACGAGATCGTTTATGACCGATTCGGTCAGCCAAGGTGGGCGCCGCAGGCTTTTCACAACCTTGTGATCAATGCCAAAGCGCAGATTGATCCAACGGTTGCAGCGGCCAAAGCGGCGGTAAACGCAGCAGCTGACTCGGCGATCGTGGAGATGGAGGAAACAGCGGCCAACCTTGGCGATGACCTGAACAACAAGCGATACCCGACGTATGCGGCGATGCTTGTCGACCCGCAAACCCGTGACGGTGTGGTGGGCATTGTTGATGGTGATCCAGATCCAAATCTGAATGGCTGGTACTCCTGGAGCATGGAGCAAGGCATGTGGCTGAGGTTTTCTGATCAACCTGTTAGCTCATCCAGCGCGCAGCGATTGTTTGACGCGCTTGATCCAAATGCACTTCCCGACATTGCTTGGTCGGTCGGTGATGAGCACGGGGCTGCGCCGCTTCGAATCCGAGAAAATGGCGTTACCGAGGCTGATGCCCTGAGCACTGAGCAACTTACTCTTCAAGGCCTTGAGGAATTGCGCTCAAAAGGAATTGTGGGTGTTGTGCTGGCAATCCTTGATGCTCTAGGTAATAGCCCATGGCTGATCAGGGATGACGGAACGTCAGTGTTCGCGGCCGTGGACGCTAAAGAATTATTTCTGCGCGGCGTGGATATTTCCGGAAAGCTGGGATCACGCGTACAGGACAAAGTCATGACGGAAAATGGGCTGGTCCCGGTATATCCAACCATGGCCAAAATTTCGGGGTGGGGAAGCTCAAGTCTGGAGTTCCTGTCCACATTCATTACCCAGATGTTTGCGGATATTGCTCCTGGCGCCTCGTACTTCAATGGTGCGACTGGCGGCGAGACTTCTCGCAGCTTGGCTGCCAGGCTTGGATCGGTGCCTATGCTGGTCACGATTCCTGGCGGCACCTTGCCAGAATCGGGCGCTGTGGCAGTGACCTCCTCGAACGTTGTGCCGAACTCTTTCATTCGAGCCTTCACCGGTACGCTTGCGGGCATCGCCGGAACGATGAGCAGTAGTGCGAGCACCTTCACCTTCACGCGATCTGCTTCTGGAGCGGCGATCGATGTACCAGCGGATACCCCCTTCATTCCTGACGTTGGGCCGACTTACCGTGACGGTGTTGGATTGCTGTGGATGGGCAAGAACGACATTACCACCGCAGATACTGCGCAAAATATTGCGCAGCGCATAGACGCGAGCTTTGACTACTTCAAGGCCAGAACTCCTCGCATTATGGTTTTTGGGCACTTCGGCAATACGAACTGGCTGGGCGGCCCGACTTCTGTACCCAAGGTACTTCAGCTGAATGCCCTCCATAAAGCCCGCTACGAGGACATGTACTTCGACACGCTGGCGTATCTGGAATCCCCAAGGGTCTGGGCGGACACTGGAATCATACCCACTGCCGACGACTTGGCTGCCCAGGCGGGTCATTGCCTGCCGCAATCACTGACTACCGATGGAGCGCACTTCAGTCCGGCGCTTAATGCTGCATTCACGCAAGTGGTTAAAGAAAAACTTATCAGCCTGGGGTGGTTCTAATGGCTCTCAATATTATTGTTCCAAATGTGGTTTTTCCAAAGCGCACCCAGCTTTACAGTATTCCGTCGATTGCCAAAAACCATGTCTTTGCGGTATTTGGCGAGAACCGTGAAAAATCACTGGTGAACCTCAATGCAACCCAGGCAAATGCAACGGCGGTAGGAGATGTTGCGTTCAGCAGTGAGGGCCTGCTGGCGCTAGGTAACACCAACTACGTCAGATTCAAGCTTGGGCGCGCCCCGAATTTCGCTGGGTGCACATTGTTTGCGGCCTTCAAGACCCGCACTTCAATCGGTGATGCTGGTGTCGCGAGCTTGTGGAGCGAGGCCAGCATGTCGGCTGACGCGAACGCTAGACGCATCTTCACCACGCTCACCAGCGGCGTTGCTAATCTGGGCAGTACGCCAAGCCCAACATCAGCGGCGGCGGAAAGGGCCGTGACCCCTGGCACCGAGTACCTGATCTCATTGACGCGAGCGGTCAAAGGCACCCCCAGCAGAATGAGGATTCATAACCCGGACGGCTCGGTCGCGGTCATTCATCCGATTACCGAGTACACCGGCAACATCTTGCCGTACTCGGCGGATCCGGTATTCGATCTCGGTATCGCAACCAGTTCTGCGCAAGCTGGGGCATTCATCCAAGGTGCAGCCCTCTACTCTGGAAACATGAGCGAGGCGGAGATTTCTGCGGCTGCCGCGCGCTTGTATCAACTCACCCATACCGGTTGATAATCTCACCCTGTCCATGCCCGCCCAGCGCGGGCTTCGCTTTGTTAGAATCAAATAGCCTGTTCAGAATCCACTTTTGGCGGGTGGCGGATGAGACAGGCAGTACCCAGCTTACCGATCCGAAGCACCCAAGGTGATAGGCACTCTAAGCAAGTCACGATCCAGGGTGAGCTTACAATCATCACCTAGGTTGAACCTTGTGTAATAGAGATATGCTTTTCTGCCAACGGTCCCGAAGTTGACGTCTTCAGACTTGCTGTCGAGGATTGAAGGGTATGCAGCTGGTGATTGTGGTTGACAATTTTGCTTTCCAGCAATTGTTAGTATTTCTCTTCCCTTGCTCCAATGGATTAGATCCTTCGAGGTCGAGTAGCTAAACCTTGCGTCAACTCTAGGGGTGTAACCTTTTTTGTTTATAAAGTCTTCATAGACTGCAATAAACTCTTGGGTTTCCGAATGCCATAACAGGCTCCTCACTTTGCTGGTAATGTTTTGTAGAGTGGTGCAAGTATTGTTATTGGTGTTTGAGTTATGAGTTTTTGAGAGATCTATAGTGAAGTCTTGGCCATCCCAGAACTTCCAAGAGGAAGGGTTTTTTATGTCGCTTGCTCTAGCCAGACAGTTTCCCATCTTCTGATTTTTATATTTTGAAGTGTAGAATATGGAATAATACTGATTGTTTAGCTTTATAATGTTGGAGGTTGTTAAAAACCCAATAGGTCCTCCTTGTTTTTTTGAAAACTTGTGACCTGATTGAGCGATTATCCTATCTGAAGGGCTCTTTGTAGTGAATGACTTTCCTCCATTATTGGAATACGCGAGAATAATGGCGCTCCACCAGCAACCGAGATTTTTTCCATTGGATTCATCGCAGTTCTTGAACCATCTGCCATGATAGTCGGAACTGGCCAGAGATACGACTGTTTTGCCATTGTCCTCGCTGTAGAATGTTTGCAGCCAGATTCTGGCGTCGTACAGTTGTGGTTGAGGGCTCATGTTAGCCTTGAACCTGATATCGCACGACGGTTTTACGCTGTCCAGTGTCTTGCCAGACATTGATCTGTTTATATAGTGAGTTGCATATAGGTTTACAGTTCCATCGGCAGATCTAAACGCTCTTGCTGGTGAATCTGGAATGTTGTCATCACTGCACCTGTCATTTTTCCAATGGAATACAACCTGCGTTTCGTTCACTTCTGGCGTTATTGTCAAGTTCGGATGGTTTGAGTCGGCAAATGATAGTGTATTTATACTCATTGGTAGTGCAAGAGCTGCGATTAACTTTGTTGCTGTATATCTGGGGCGCGAGAGTGATACCGTTGTCATTTTTATTTCCATAATGTTGCTGGATTCATTTAATCACGGTTTTCGATCGCATCTAGCCGTTCAAGGTTCAATTCTTGATCGCAACAATCATAGGTCACGAGATTTCTGATTCGTCCCAATTTTAAAGCCTGCTTTCGGGTGGGCATTTTTTCGCCTGGAGAAAACCCATGAGCACACCTCGCGGCGTCCGCAACCGAAACCCCGGAAACATCGATTTCAATTCGCGCAACGACTGGCAGGGCCAGATCGGCAAGGAGCCGGGTGGCCGCTTCGCCATCTTCGATACGCCCGAGAACGGCATTCGTGCCTTGGGCAAGCTGCTGATCAACTACCGGGGCAAGGACGGCATGTCAGGCGTGGGCGGGAAGGGCATAGACACCGTGCTCGAAACCATCAACCGCTGGGCACCGAGCAACGAGAACGATACCCAGGCCTACGCCTCGGGCGTGGCCAAGCGCCTGGGCGTGCGCGCCACCGACCCGATCAACATCAAAGACCCGGCCACACTGCGCGGCATGGTGGTCAGCATCATCATCCACGAGAACGGCGGTAACCCGTACTCGGCGGCGATCATCGATGAAGGCGTGCGGCGGGCGCTGGCATGAACTGGCTGGCCGCTGTACCCGCCTGGTGCTGGTGGCTGATCGCTCTGGTGCTCGTGGCTGGAGGCCAGGAAATTCGCGTAGGATCGGGAAAGTCTGAGGCTGCAGCCGCCCGCGGCGAAACCGCAACGGCGCGAACAGAACTGACCGACTACCGCCTGCTGGTTGCCGAGCGTGACCGACGAGCAGCCGCCCAGGCCAGAGCCGAAGAACAGCGCCGCCAATCTGTTGCCGACGAGGAGGGAGAGAGTGCACGACAACACCTGGAGCTGGCCCAAGGCCGCGCCGCTGCTGCTGAGTCTGCTGCTGGCGGGCTGCGCGGGGAAATCGCCCGACTGCGCGCCGGCCAGTCAGCAACCTGCAGTGCCATTGCTACCCAGCAGCGCAAGGCAGGAACCTCGGCCGTCGTGGTGCTCGGGGGATTGCTTGAAGAGTCTGACCGAATGGCGGGCAGCTGCGCAGCAGCGCTTGAGCGAAGCCGAATAGCTGGGTTGGCGTGCGAGACTATGGTTGACCGGATGAAGGGTCCGTAGGCAGAAAAACGAAGCCCCGGATGCTGGCGTCCGGGGCTTCTAGCTATCTTGGTCCCTATGAATGGAAAGTTAGCGTAGGCGGATATTACCAGCGTGCAACACCATAGTCACCAGTGGTACCTGTTCGATCAGCTCCATGCGCGTCCTATACTCTGCGGATCAACTGACCATGACATGACATTGGACAAGCGTACCTTCATAGGGATGGTCGAGGCCGGCGAGCCGCTGATTCAGCAGGCTATCGATGCCATGCGCGAGTACCACCAAGCCCAGGACAGTGGCGAGACACCTGAAGAGATCGAGCGTCTTCGCCTGCTGGCTGAGTCGCTGTTCCAGGTCGTCTCGGACTACCAACTGAGAGTGGTGGCCAAGGCCAGAGCCAAAGACCTGCCACCACTACACTGAGCCGATACTTTACTCGGTCTCACTCAAGGCGATAATTGCTTCCGCCTGGGCTTTTGCGACAAGCCTTAGCGCATCCGCCGGATTCTTCTTGGCGTGTGCTATCAGCCAGTTCTCCAGTTCGGCATCCTCGAACTCGAACTTGACGAGAAATGCTCCGGTTAGCGACAGCTTATCTACTTTTCCGTAGGCGCTGTTAGCATCATGCCACAGTAGTGGACCGGCCTTGAGTGCCTGATATCCATCACTCCCGTGACGCACAGGTTTCACTGAATGCTCGTGCTGCACGACCTCCCTTTCCCAGCCCCTTAGCTTAATCTTCAAAATCTCCTCCTTGGCTAAAACCTAGTAAATGGTGGCGGAATGCTACCCTCGGAGAAAGTCCCTCACAACCCAATTCTTGCTCAGGTGATTTTGGGAAATTAGTCCCCAGAATGGTGTGGAGTGCTGTTGCGTCGCCGACAGAATGCTCTAGCCTGGCTCGTCCACCTCCGATAAAACTAAGGTTCCAGAGCTGCTGGCGAGTGCACGGTTATGAGCAAGGAGCATCAGATCCTTCCGCGAATCCTGAGGTACCGGGCAGCTCCTAGCTACCTAGGCATGTGTAAGGACGAATTCAACAAGACAGTACGACCTTATGTCAGAGAGTTCCGTATCGGCGTTCAAGGGGTCGGCTTTGATCGCTACGAGCTCGATGATTGGGTGGATGCCTACGTGGACAAGCACTCAATTGGGAACAAGCCAAGGTTCGTAGCGGAATCATCCCCACGCCAGGCGCATGAATCGTCAACCTACCAAGGCCTCACTTTTAAAGAGACTCTGGAGCTTGTCGCGCCCAAGAAAAGGAAGAAGGTATGAAAACTGCATTCATCCTTATGGCTCAGTACGATGGCCTTGCCGTCATACCACTGGGGCGGGTGTGCGCTGACTATTTTCCGCACCCCAGCCCGACAAAAATGAAGATCAAGATCGATCGCGGCGGAATTCGCTTGCCGCTTATTGCCATGGAGCGCAGTCAGAAGTCATCTCGTGGCGTGCACGTCACGGACTTGGCAGAGTACATTGATGCCCGCCATGCAGAGGCCCAGAAAGGGATGTAAAAGGGTCGCTGCGGGGCCTTTTACATTCGTGCAGCGAAGCGTGGGCCGTGATCATGATGATTCCCGCAGCGACCGAATCCATCATAACGTTGGTTTACAGTCGGCCATTTTCAGCCGACGAAGTGCTCTCCACAACGGACGACATCCATTCCGAGATAGTAGACTGAAGCCAGGCAACGGAGTTGGGGCCGAGCCGAACCTGTCGTGGAAACGTACCCTCGCGCATCCGCCGGTAGATGGTGTTCCTTCCCAGCCCCGTCACGGATATCACCTCATCAATCCGCATGAAGCGATCAGTCGCTGCTGAAATCATGCTGACCTCCAGTCCCGAGCCGATATCTCACGCTGGTAAGCGTTGGCGGAGGTTTCCGCTTGCGTCCAGGCTTCGATTGCTGCCCGCCGCGTTGCTCCCAATCTTTGAGAAACTCTCTAACAGATTCGAGCCGCCAACAGATCCGCCGACCCTGCCTGAAGAAAGGGGGTAGCCATGTTGCCCGGTTTTGCATGGCGCTTCGTATGGCGGATTCGGAGCGGCCGAGTAGTTTTGCCAGCTCAGGAATGTGAAGAATCTCAGGGTCCATAGCAGGTTGCTCAACTGGCATGGTAGCTGTCTGAAGCGTTGTCTCCAGTCTGGGCCGAGCCCCCAGCAGCTGCAATATTTTTAGCGTTCCGATTGGCCAAGATCGGCGCCAAGAAGGCTTTACGAGGGCTTCCGTAAATACTCGCGCCACAGAATGGCGGGTCTTGCGTTCGTCGAGCGGGCGCTGCGTGGAATATTTTTAACGCAGGTCAATTTGCAAAACCACATGCTAACTTATTGATTGTTATAGGCTTATTTTGACTTTTCCCAGGCGGCCCGAGGTCAGATTAATTCCATGTAAATCAATGGTTTAGCATCCATCCAGTCACCACCTTGACATGGTGGGGGTCGTTGGTTCGAGTCCAATTGTGCCTACCAAATCGAAGAAGGGGTGATCCGAAAGGGTCATCCCTTTTTTCATTGTCCATTTCGCGGGCGTCGAAACCGCGGCATGGGCAGGCAGCGCTCATAGTCGAAAGTTTTTGATTTTTCTCAAAAAAAAGCTTTACAGGTATGCATTGCATCACTAATATGCGCACCACACGACAGGCACATAGCTCAGTTGGTTAGAGCACCACCTTGACATGGTGGGGGTCGTTGGTTCGAGTCCAATTGTGCCTACCAAATCGAGAAAGGGCGATCAGAAACGATCGCCCTTTTTTCATGTGCGCGTGAATTAGCGTGTAACGTTTGGTCGCGGTTCGGGGCATACCCCGGCGTGCTAGAATCCGCGCCTTCGAAACTGGAGGTACACGCGTGCGCAAACTGGCTGTGGTAATGGCAGTGCTCGCCCTGGCGGGCTGTGAGAACGAGGTCGAAGGCGTGCACAAGCAGGTGGCCGAACACCTGCACAACCCCAAGACCGCCAAGTTCGGCAACGTGCGGATCGACACCCAGGGCACCATCTGCGGCCAGGTCCGTGGTAAGGACGATGCCGGGCAGTACGAAGCCTACCGCAGCTACGTGGCCATCAAGCGCGACGGCCAGTACGACATCATCGTCGACGACACCGGCAACAACCTGCGCATCCGCGAAGTGTGCGGCGGCGCCGACCTGCAGCGCCGTGCCGATGCACTGGCTGGCCAGCCGGCACCAGAAGGCTGGGATGTTGAAGTGATCCAGGGCGCCAACATGGGCGCGCTGAGCGACATGACCGCGCGGCTGATTGAAAAGGGTATTCCGTCTTCGGTGGAATACCGCAACGGCAAGCCGGTGGTGCTGATGGGGCCGTTCCCTAGCCGTGAAGAAGCACAAGCGCGCAAGGACGAAGTGATGGCCAAGCTGGGCACCGATTCGGTGGTGATCCAGCACGGCGCAGCCCGCTAAGTACATACAAGTGCGCCGCAGGTTCGGGTGCACGCTGTACTTGTGGGAGCGGCCTTGCGTCGCGATGGGCAGCGAAGCAGCCCCGGCAAGATTAGCCGTGACGCCAATATCATGGGGCTGCTTTGCAGCCCATCGCGACACAAGGCCGCTCCTGCAGGGATGGCGCAAGCTTTGTCAGGCGTGTGTTAGACATTGTTCACACAAGTTTGGCTATGCTTGGGTGGAAGATGCCGAACGGGGAGGGGCCTCATGTCTACACTGGAGCGGGCCATTGCCGTGGCCGCCAGGGCCCATGAAGGGCAATACGACAAGGGTGGGGTGGCGTACATTCTCCACCCGCTACGGGTGATGATGCGGGTGTCCACGCCCGAGCAACGGATTGTCGCAGTGCTTCACGATGTGATCGAGGACACCCCGCTGACGTTGTCCGACCTGGCGCGCGAGGGGTTTGCGCTGAAAATCCTTGCCGCCTTGCTGGCGCTCAGTCGCCGTGAAGGCGAGCCGTACCAGGACTTCGTGGTACGCCTGGGCGACGACCCGTTGGCGCGAACCGTCAAGCTGGCCGACCTGGCCGATAACAGTGACCTTTCCCGCATTCCATGCCCTGGCCCCGCCGACCTGGCGCGGCTGGCCCGTTACCGGGAAGCCAGCGCCTATTTACAAGCGCTGAGCTGAGGATCAACCACACGCCTTGAGGTTGACCGGCCCGACGAACTCGTTGCCCCGCCCCATCACGCACGCCACCTGTTGGTTGCGTTGCCGCTCCCATGCCTGCGGCGGGTAGGTCTTGTTCCAGGCCTCGTACAACTGGCGGTCCTGCCTGGACAGGCGCAGATTGTACTGCTTGCTCATATAGAAGTAGGTGCGGGCGATCATGCCGCGGATCGACGGGCGCGGCATCACTTTCTTGGCCTTGAAGTCGACCTGGGTCAGGCAACTGCCATACTGGCCGCGCTGTTCTGGCAGCCAGCCGAAACTGAAGTTGCTACGGTCGCCGTTGACCTCGCCGATGCTCGGCACCAGGTTGTGCAGGTCGGCTTCGGCGCGTTTGTACACCTCGTCATGCTGCGAGCACTGCTTGCGCCCGCCGCTTTGCCAGCACTGGCGCTGATGGCCGATCTGCCAGGCGGGTACGATGTGTTCCCACTCGATTGCGACGCGCGCTGGGCATTCTTGCGCGGGGCATAGCCGCAGGACGCCAGGTCGACCTTGTTACCCTTGTATTTGCAGCCGCAATAGAATTCGGTCGATTGCGGCGCATAGAGCTTCCAGGCGACTTTCTTGGCCTCCTGGAAGGTGCGCGGGGCGTCGGCTTGTACAAGTGGAGTGGTCAGTAACAGGCAGGCTGCCGCGAAAAGCGAAACTCTCATGCGCAGTCAGTCTTCCTTCGGTACGGTCCAGAAAACCTGCACGCCGCCGTCGTCACGGTGGGCGAGGGTGACGTTGTCGTTCTCGGCGATTTCCTCGAGCAAGGTTTCCCAGTCATCCGGGCTTTCCTGCTCCAGGCGATAGATCAGCGCCGCACGGCTGCGCTGGGCGGTGGGGCTGTTGATGATCTTCTGGATGCGTACACCCAGCTGTTCATAGCTGCTCGGGGTGGCGGAGGCGGTGCTGGACACAGGTAGTTCCTTATTTTGCTGTATGCACATACAGTATTTCACTGTAAGTGAATTCGCAACAGCTTGTCAGGCGAAAACTGCGTTCACGCCTGGGCTGATGCGTGTGCAGCGTTGTCCAGGGTATTCCACAGGCTTCTCATCGTAGGGTTCTGGTTCAGCAGCGAGCAGTACGAGCGGATCTCCAGGCGCGTGCTCCATTCGGCGCCGCCGGCTTGCACCAGCAACCCTCTTTCCAGTTCATCCTGCACAGCGCTGTAGGGCAGCCAGGCTACCCCGTAGCCCTCCACGGCCATGCGCACCAGCAGCATTGCCATATCTGCTTCATAGCACCGCTCCAGCGGTGCGATCTCAGGGGCGTTGCGAATGACCACGTCTGCGACTTTTCCCAAAAACGTCGTGGCCGTGTAAGCCAGGTGCGGAATGGGTTTGCTGTTTGCAGAAAGCGTGAACAGCGGCTTGCCATACGCACTGGGTGCGCACACGGGGATGAACGCGTCATGCCCCAGGGCCAGACTGGCGAAGCGCTCAGGGTCCAGCGAGATGGGGGTAAGCGGGTGATGGTAGACAATCATCAGGTCACAGCTGCCTTCTTCGAGGGCGATGACGGCGTCATTGATGTTGGCTGCCACGACCCGGGCATTGAAGCGCTCATTGTGCTGCTGGAACTGGCTGAGCCATTTTGGCAGAAAGGTCATCGACAGGCTGTGGGCTGCGGTGATCTGGATCGAACGCCCCGGCATCCGCTTGACGTCCCGAAGGTCGGCCCGTAGCGCCATCAGTGCGGCGAGCGCCTGGCGCGATTCATCGCAAAAGCGCTGGCCAGCGGGGGTGAGCTGTACCGGGTAGGTGGCACGGTCAACCAGCTCGACACCCACCCACTCTTCGAGAGAGCGAATTCTCCTGGAGAGTGCGGACTGCGTAACGCACCGCACCTCGGCGGCGCGCGAGAAATTCTTCCACTCGGCGATCGCCAACAGGTCGTCCAGCCACTTGATCTGCATCGCTGATCTCCTTCACCGGGCGCACAGTGTAAGCGTGTTCGGACATGCGCTGATAGCAAGGGCTAAAAACTATTCCGAAAACGCATAGGGCCAGCCCTATTACTCATCAACTTACCTTTCCCGTGGCGATAAACTTACCCCGCACCCACTTGCTAAGTGGGTGACCCTGTCTTTATTTCAATCCTGCCAAGTACAAGAAATAGAACATCACTTGAGGAAACTGTCGTGAAACATAATAAGCTTCCGCGCCGAATTGCCATGGGCATCGCCTTGGGCGTAGTGGTCGGTTGGGCCTCTCATCATTTCGCAGGCGGCGAGCAAGCCGCGAAGGAAATGGCTGCTTACTTCAGCATGGTGACGGACATCTTTCTGCGCCTGATTAAAATGATCATTGCGCCGCTGGTATTCGCCACGCTGGTGGGCGGGATTGCCAGCATGGGCAATTCGCGCTCGGTCGGCCGCATCGGTTTTCGTGCCATGGCCTGGTTTGTCTGTGCTTCGGCCATTTCGTTGGCTATCGGGATGGCACTGGTCAACCTGTTCGAGCCTGGCGCTGGCTTGAACATGCAGGTCGCACAGCATGCGGATGCCGTGGCAGTGCCTGTGAACACGGGTGACTTCAGCCTGAAAGTATTTATCAGTCATGTATTCCCGCGCAGTATTGCAGAGGCGATGGCGAATAATGAAATACTTCAGATCGTGGTGTTCTCATTGTTCTTCGGATTCGCACTGGCTGGCGTCAACCGTGCCGGGTATACAAAGATTGTTGATTGCATCGATGAACTGTCCAAGGTGATGTTCCGCATTACCGACTATGTGATGGCTTTTGCACCCATCGGGGTGTTCGCCGCTATTGCGTCGGCAATCACCACCCAAGGCCTTGGTTTGTTGGTCGATTACGGCAAGCTCATTGTCGAGTTCTACCTGGGCATCCTTCTTTTGTGGGGTGTGTTGTTCGGTGTGGGCTACCTGTTCCTGGGCAAGTCGGTCATCACGCTTGGCAAACTGATTCGCGAGCCGGTCCTGTTGGCGTTCTCTACCGCCAGCAGCGAGGCGGCCTACCCGAAAACCATGGAGGCGCTGGAAAAGTTCGGCGCTCCGAAGCGTGTGTCCAGCTTCGTCTTGCCATTGGGCTACTCGTTCAACCTCGATGGCTCGATGATGTACCAGGCATTCGCCATCATGTTTATCGCCCAGGCCTACAACATCGACCTCAGCTTCACCCAGCAGGTGTTGATCCTCTTGACGCTGATGATCACCAGCAAGGGCATGGCCGGTGTTGCGCGCGCCTCGGTGGTGGTGGTCGCGGCGACCTTGCCGATGTTCAACCTGCCAGAGGCGGGCCTGCTGCTGATTATCGGTATCGATCAGTTCCTCGACATGGCGCGTACCGCTACCAATGTCGTGGGCAACAGCATCGCCACGGCTGTAGTCGCCAAGTCAGAGCCACAGGCCGAGCCGGATGAGGCCAATGAGGCCACAGCCCAGCCGTCCACCCTCGACCGCCCAGTATCGGTCGCCTGAGGAATAGGCTCATGACGTCGAAGAAGACAGCTGCGCAGCAACCCCTTTCGCACAAGATCGGGATTGTCGGGGGGCTGGGAGCGCTTGCGGGTGGCGACCTGTTCTACAAGCTTGTGAAGTCGCGAGCAGTGCTGGAGGATCAGGGGCGTTTTCATTTTCTGCTCGAGCAACATCCGTTCAAGGGGGTACAGCTGCCCCTGGACGCGAACGCGAGCATGACATCGCGAAAGTTCTACGCCTTCGAGGTGTGCAGGTCGTTCGAAGCGAGCGGCGTGGATACAATCATGCTGCCGTGTTTCGCCAGCCAGACGTTTCGTGCAGAGATTCAGGACGAGCTGGGCATCCCTGTGCTGGACATGATGCAAAGCCTGGTACAGCACATCCGCCAGATCGCCGTGCCGGGCTGCACGCTGGGTGTGCTTGCTTCGGATTACGTGCGCCATTCCGGGCTCTTCGAGCGTGCGTTGGGCGCCGAGTACGCAGTGGTGTACCCCGATGCGCAGGCACAGGCGGCCCTTATGCAGGCCATGTATGGGGGCAACGGCATCAAGGACGGGCATCTGGACGGGGTGCCACTGGAGTCGGTCTACCAGGCTTGCCTTTCAGTGCAGGCGCAAGGGGCGGCACTGATCGTGCCTGGCATGACCGAGCTGTCACTGGTGTGCGCCGACCTGCAGCGCCGTGGTATCACGGCGCTCGATATCAACGACCTTTACGCCACGTTTGCCACGCAAGGCTCACGTGAGCCACGTGACCTGCCTTTCAAGCTGGGTATCGTGGGCGGTGTCGGCCCCGCAGCGACGGTTGATTTCATGGGCAAGGTGGTTGCCAGCACACCGGCAGGTCGTGACCAGGACCATATCAAGATGGTGGTGGAGCAGAACCCGCAAATACCGGACCGCACGGCCAATCTGCTGAATGATGAGGCGGACCCGACGATGGCCATGTACGCGACCTGCAAACGGCTGGAGAGCGCGGGTGCCAACGCCATTGCGATCCCGTGCAATACCGCTCATGCGTTCGTCGAGCGCATCCAGGAGCACCTGCGCGTGCCCATCGTCAACATGCTCGCCGAAACGGTCGACTGGATAAAGCACACGTATGGCTCAGACAAGGTTATCGGCTTGCTGGCCACCTCGGGGACCGTCGCAAGCCAGGTCTATCACCAGGCTGCGAGCCGCGCAGGGCTTGAGGTGATGGTGCCGGGGCCGGATTATCAGAAGCTGGTGATGGAGGCCATCTACGGTGAGCGCGGCATCAAGGCAGGTTTCACTGACGGGCTGTGCCGGGATCAGTTGCTGATTGCTGCAGAGCATCTCGCAGAGGTCGGGGCAGAGGTGTTGATACTGGGCTGTACAGAGCTGCCGCTGGTGCTCAGCCACTGTGATGCCTGTGACCTGAATGGCAGGGCGGTTGCGCTTGTGGACCCGACGATGATCCTGGCGCGCAGATGTGTAGCGTTGGCGCACAAGCTGCCTGCTGAGGATTGAGCTGTTCCTGGCCAGGGTGTTGTCAAGGACAGTTTGGTTGGTCGGAGATCCTGGGGCTGCAGAGCAGCCCCAGGATCACAAGTTCAAACGCAGCTCTCCAGCCGGTCCAGCAACACCTGCGGCACCTCGATGAAATCACTGCGTACCTGCCGTTCACCTATCCGCCGCTGCCCTGGCAAGCGCACGCCCGGTTGCGCCAGCATGGCGGTGAACAGAGCCTCGACATGGCTCAGGTAACCCGTACCAAACCGTTGCGGGTCAATCAGCAACAACAAGTGCGCCACCCCGGGCGCGTCTCCCTCTGCATCGAAGAACGAACTTGCCTGGAAACCGAAATGGCTGCCGGTCAGGCCCGCCGTCAGAAGCTCCACCATCATCGCCAATGCGGCACCTTTGGCATCGCCCATGGGCACCATACTGCCGGCCAGCGCCGCCTGCGGATCGGTGGTGTCAATGCCGGCGCTGTCGATCGCCCAGCCGGCCGGAATCGGCGTGCCCGCTTGCCGGGCCAGCATCACCTTGCCACGGGCAACCTTCGACAGCGACAGGTCGATGACAACGGGTTCAGCATCCCGGCGCGGCGATGCGAAGGCGATGGGGTTGGTGCCAAACAGCGGCGTGCGCCCGCCCCAGGGGGCCATCGCGGCTGGCGCATTGCTCAGCGCCAGTGCCAGCAGCCCCTCGCGTGCGGCCCGTTCCACCGGTTGCCCGGCCACGCCGAAGTGGTGCGAGCGGCCGATGGCCAACGCCGCGATACCCAGGCGGCGTGCCGTGGCCATCGCCGGGCCGAGGCCGGCATCGATGGCCGCAAACGCCAAGCCGTGACAGGCGTCTACGCGCACGACTGCCCCTTCGACCACCACGCTGGGCTCGGCCCTGGCGTCAACCTTGCCGGTGGACATCTGCGCCAGATAGAAAGGCAAGCGTGACAGGCCATGGGAGGGCAGGCCTTCGCGCTCGGCCTGCACCAGCGCCTGTGCGCAACTTTGCGCGGCGCTTTGCGGCATGCCGGCGCTGCGCAGTGCCTGCATGGCAAGTTCATGTGCATGCCGAACGCTGATTTGCACAGTCATGGGGTGGCTCCTTGCAGCGGGCTTCAGGGTTTTTTCTGCGACAGGTTTAGCGGTGCCTGATCAAGCGCAGGCAAGCGGCCAGGGGCGGCCAGTTCGGCGCGAGCCTTGGCCAGGTCGAGCTTGCCTTCCCAACGGGCAATCGCCAGGGTGCCGACCACGTTGCCCATCATGTTGGTCAGCGCCCGCACCTCATTGAGGATGCGGTCGATGCCCAGAATCAGCGTAATGGCTGCCACCGGGATGATGTCGTGGCTGGCCAGCGTTGCGGTCAGCACGATCAGCGCTGCGCCAGCTACCCCTGCACCGCCCTTGGAGGTAATCAGCAGGATCACCAGCAGGCTCAGTTGCTGGCCCCACGACAAGTCGATGTTCAGTGCTTGCGCCAGGAACAACGAGGCCATGGTCAGGTAGATGGCGGCGCCATCGAGGTTGAACGAGTAGCCGGTGGGCAGTACCAGGCCGATCACCGATTTGTCGCAGCCCAGCCGCTCCAGTTTTTGCATCAGCCGCGGCAGTACCGACTCGGTGGTGGAGGTGCCCAGCACGATCAGCAGCTCTTCGCGCAGGTACTTGATCAGCGACCAGATGTTGATCCCACAAGCAAAGCTGATCGAGCCCAGGACAATGCCGATGAACAGCAGGCTGGTGACGTACAGGCAGACGATCAGCAAACCCATCTGCTGCAACGCCCCGATGCCGTACTTGCCGATGGTGAAGGCCATGGCGCCGAACGCCCCGATGGGTGCCAGCCACATGATCATGCCGACGATGCGCAGCAGGGTTTCGCCAAACTGTTCGATCACCCGCGCGGCCAGCTGGCTGCGTCTGGACATGCCGGACAACGCCACGCCGAACAGCACCGAGAACAGCAGCACCTGCAGCAGGTTGCCGCTGGCGAAGGCGCCGACCACCGAGTTGGGGATCAGCTGGGTCAGCAGGCTGGAGGACTCCTGCGCATGCACCTGGTCAAGGTATTGCGACATGGCGCCACCGTCCAGGCTGGCCGGGTCTATGTTCATGCCGGCACCGGGCTGCACCAGGTTGGCGATGATCATGCCCAGCAACAGCGCCAAGGTGGTCACCACCTCGAAGTACATGAAGGTCTTGAAGCCGACCTTGCCCAGCTCCTTCAGGCTTTCCATGCGCGCAATGCCGATGGCCACGGTGCAAAAGATCACCAGGGTGATGAGCATCTTGATCAGGCGGATGAAGGTATCGCCCAGCGGCTTCATTTCGACCGCGAGCGAGGGCCAGCAGTAGCCCAGGGCAATGCCGGCGATCAGGCCGATCACCACCTGGACATACAGGTTCTTGAGAATTTTCACGGTTGTTTCTCCATGAGCGAATACCCCGCGCCAAGCTGGCTGATCAGGGCAGGGGAGCAGGTTCGGGTCTTTTGCGCGGCACGCGGGCGCTCACTACGGTCGTCGTGGCTGCGTGGGCTCGGGGAGAAACACCGGAGGGGGCAGGGCATCAGGGCAGAGCGGTTTCATGAAGGTCTCCATTTATGGTTGTTGTGAGACGTACTTCTTGAACGCAGGCAGAAACAAGCGCCGTTGCCTGATGAGGCAGGCAACGGCACGGCAGGTCAGGCGCTTTCGAACAACCGGGTCAGCACGAACTCGCGGTGCCCGAGGGCTTCGGCGGCAGTGTAGCGACCATTTGCGGTACGCATCAGCATGTCGAGCAAGCGGTCGCCGGCATCGTCCATGTTGATTTCGCGCCGCAGCAGGCCGGATACATCCACATCGATGTGTTCACCCATGGTGCGGAAGGTTCGCGGGTTGGCGCAGATCTTGATCACCGGCAAGATCGGGTTGCCGATGACGTTGCCCTGGCCGGTCGGGAAGAAGTGCGCCACATACCCGGACGCTGCGCACAGGGTGACCATTTCTGCTGCCGCGGACGACGAGTCCATGAACCACAGGCCTGGCCCGGTGGGTGCCTCGGCCTTGTCCAGTACACCGTCAACCCGGCATTTGCGGCCGATTTTCTGGATGTTGCCCAGGGCCTTTTCCTCGATGGTGGTCAGGCCGCCTTCGATGTTGCCCTTGGTTGGCTGCGACTCGGACAGATCGCTGGTTTTCCAGCGGTCGATCATGGCGCTGTAGCGGTCGAACATGAACTGGAACCGCTCCCGCACTGCCGGGGTGCTGCAGCGCTCGGCGACCAGGTGTTCGCCGCCGGTCAGCTCTGATGTTTCACCGAACACCAGGGTGCAGCCCTGTGCATAAAGCTTGTCGAACGCATTGCCCACGGTGGGGTTGGCGCCGCAGCCGGAGGTGGTGTCGGACTCGCCGCACTTGGTCGAGACCCACAGTTCACTGATGTCGCACTCCTCCCGGCGCAGCTCGGTGGCGTACTGCACGAATTCGCGAGCCTTGCGCGAGGCGGCGCAGATGGTGTTGTGATCGCCGTTCTGTTCGATCCAGAAACCTTCCGCCGGCTTGCCGCTGGCGCGGATGCCTTCGACCACGCGGCGGGTCCAGCCAGGCTCGATACCGATCACCACCACCGCTGCCACGTTGGGGTTGCAGCCGGTACCGATCAGGGTGCGGAAGTGCAGCTCCAGGTCCTCGCCGAACTGCAGCCGGCCATAAGGGTGTGGCAGCCCTAGGGTGCCCTTGATGTTGTTGGCCACCGCTTCGGCGGCCGCATTGGAGATGTCGTCCACCGGCAGGATGATCACATGGTTGCGAATGCCCACACGGCCATTGTCGCGGCGGTAGCCCAGGAAAGTGCGTCCGTTGAATTGCATGCTTACCACCTCTTGGTTTTGACGTTGTGGACGTGCAGGTGCTCGCCTTCGCGGATGGGCTTGATCACCCGGCCGATGTCGACGCCGTACTTGATCACCGTATCGCCTTCCTGCAGGTCGCGGATGGCCAGCTTGTGGCCGATCGGGATGGCGTCGCGCACCACGAATTCCAGGGTCTGGTCCTGGTCCATGACCCAACCTGTCAACTTCTGGCCCGCCTGCACGCCTTCGACTACTACGACGCCGACGGCGTCGTCGGCATCGTGGACGACAAAATCAATGCTCATTGTTGTTCTCCTGTGACGGTCATTCATATGCCGTAAGTCATGTATAGGACATAGGTTATAGGATAGTCAAGGTGCGCTGCTTTCTTTCGTGCTTGAGGTATACTTGCGCCACACGAACTGCCGACGACAGATGACCATGACCGACGCCCTGCAGAACCCGCAAAAGGCCCCGACCTTCCAGCCGCTGTACATGCAGATCAAGGACTTGCTGATGGAGCGCATCCATACAGGTGAGTGGTCGCCCGGCACCTTCATCCCCAGCGAGGCGGCGCTGGCGACCACTTATCAGGTCAGCGTCGGCACCCTGCGCAAGGCGCTCAACGAGCTGGTGGCCGAGAACGTGGTGGTGCGTCAGCAGGGCAAGGGGACCTCCGTCGCCACCCATGATGGCGACCATGCCTTGTTCCGCTTCTTCAACATCTGCCGCCCCGACGGCGAGCGCTGCCTGCCGGTTTCGATCGTGTTGGGCCGCAAGGTGCGCAAGGCCAGTGCGCAGGAAGCGCAGGCATTGGGCCTGCAGCCGGGCGCCAAGGTGATCCACATTTCGCGTACCCGCGAGCTGGATGGCAAGCCGGCCATCTACGAGGACATCACCCTGTGCGCCGAGCGTTTCATTGGCCTGGAAAGGCAGCCCGAAGTACTGCCTAATACGCTGTATCGCCTGTACCAGCAGCGCTTCGGTGCCACGGTGGCGCATGCCGATGAGCGCATCTTTGCCATCAGCGCCGATGCCAGCCAGGCACAGGTGCTGGGTATCGAAGTGGGGGCGCCGCTGTTGCAGATCGTGCGCATAGCCCTGGATTACCAAGGCAGGGCAATCGAGAAGCGGGTGTCGGTGGTCAGCACCCAGAGGCACTGCTACGCGAACAGAATCTAGTACTGGTTCGCCGTTACCCTTTTGAACTCATTTTTTGCGTATGCCGTGCCTGCTCACGGTAGCGTTACCCCGGACTTGGCTCGTAACGGGCCAGGTCCGGGTTTCAGGAAGTTTCGCATGTACCCAATCCTTTCCCGTTTGCCTGCCCGGACAGGCTTTGCCCTTTTGCTGACAGGGGGCATGAGCACCACCGGCCAAGCCGCCCCCGACGCACCCGATGTGGTGGTCATGGATCCGTTGGTGGTGACCGGTGCCTATGCGCCCACCAGCACATTCGACCTGCCGTTTTCGGTGGATACCGTTGACCTGTCCCACGGCACGGATGGCCAGCTTGGCGTCAACCTGTCGGAAGTGCTCAGCAAAGTACCTGGGCTGGTGGTGCAGAACCGGCAGAACTACGCGCAAGACCTGCAGATTTCTTCACGGGGTTACGGTGCTCGCTCGGCCTTTGGCGTGCGCGGCATAAAGCTGCTGAGTGACGGCATACCGGCCAGTACGCCCGACGGGCAAGGGCAGGCCGCCACGCTGAACCTGGACGTGGCCGACCGTATCGAGGTGCTGCGCGGCCCGGCAGCGACGCTGTACGGCAGCAACGCCGGTGGCGTGATCCAGATGTTTACCCGCGACGGGCAGGGGCCCGCACGTGTGGGTGCCGAAACCACGCTCGGCAGCGACGGCTTCAACAAGAACCACCTGTCGGCAGAGGGCGGCAACGACACTGCAGGTTTCGTCCTGGATGCCTCGCGCCTGGATACCGATGGCTACCGCGACCACAGTGCTGCGCGCCGTGACCAGACCTTCGCCAAGGTCAATTTCAAGCCCGACGACGACTCGCGCATGGCGCTGATCTACAGCAGCCTGGAGCAGAACAACACGCAGGACCCGCTGGGGCAGACCTGGGATGCCTACAAGCATGACCCACGTTCCACGGCGGCGGTGGCCGAAACCTACAACACCCGCAAAAGCATCGACCACCAGCAACTGGGCATGAACTACGAGCGCTACTTTGGCGATGCCACGCTGCAGTTCAACCTGTACGCGGGGCGACGCAGCGTGGTGCAGTATTTGTCCATCCCCAAATCGGTGGCCTCCAACAGTCAGCGTGGCGGCGGAGTCGTTGACTTCGACCGCGAGTTCCACGGCGGCACCCTGCGCTGGATACAGCCGGTTGCGGACGTGCCCGGCAATCTCACCTTCACTGTCGGCGCCGATTACGACCAGAGCAAGGACGACCGTCGCGGTTATCAGAATTTCAGCGGTGACCAACTGGGCGTGAAAGGTGAGTTGCGCCGTGACGAGAAAGACACCGCTACCAGCCTGGACCCGTACCTCCAGGCCCATTGGGAAATCGGCAACTGGACCAGCGAGCTGGGGCTGCGCTACAGCACCATGGAAATGCGTGTCGACGACCATTACCTGGCCAACGGTGACTCCAGCGGCTCGAAGAAGTACCAGCAGGCCACGCCGTCACTGTCGGTGATGTACGCGTTCACGCCGGACCTGCGCGGTTACGTCAGCGTCGGCAAAGGCTTCGAAACCCCCACCCAGGCCGAGATGGCCTATGCGCCGGGCTTGGCCGAAAGCTTCAACTTCGGCCTCAAGCCTGCCACCAGCATGCAGTACGAAATGGGTGTGAAGTACCGGCTTGGCGAGCGCACACGCCTGAATGCGGCGGTGTATGAGATTCATACCGATGACGAAATCGTCGTTGCCAGCGCTACGGATGGTCGAACCAGCTATCGCAATGCAGGGCGTACTGTACGACGCGGCTTTGAGGCGAGCCTGCAAAGTGACTTGAGCGAGCAGTGGCAGACCACCCTGGCGTATACCCGCACCGATGCCCGCTATGCCGATGACATAAGCCAGACCATCGAAAGTGGCAACCGCCTGCCCGGTGTGCCGCTGAACAACCTGTTTGGCGAGCTGGTCTGGAAGCCGGTGTCGTCCATCAGCATGGGGGTTGAAGGGCAGTACCGCAGCAAGGTGTATGTGGACGACAGCAACAACGCCAAGGCCGCACCTGCGTATGCGGTATTCAACTGGCGGACCCGGTTCGAGCAACATGTGGGGCCCTGGACGTTCCACCAGCTGCTGCGGCTGGACAACCTGTTTGCCCGGCAGTATGTGGGGTCGGTGATTGTCGGTGACGGCAACGGGCGTTATTACGAGGCAGCGCCTGGGCGGTCGTGGTATGCGGGGGCGGGGTTGGAGTACCAGTTCAGGTAGCCGGCAGCATCCTCACCAGGCAGGCAGCGCGGTGTATCGCACGGGCTTGCCCACTCCCACTTGTGTCAGGCAAAACGCTCGAAGCAGTACGGGGACGGGTCGATCAGCGGGGTGGCCTGGGCCACCAGGTCTGCCGCCAGCTGGCCAGCAGCAGGCGAGGTGCCGAAGCCATGCCCGGAAAAGCCGGTGGCCAGGGTCAGGCCCGGGATACTGGCCACCGGGCCGATGACCGGGTTGGAGTCGGGGGTGACGTCAATCGTGCCGGCCCAGGCGCTGGCGATACGGGCCTGTTCGAACACCGGCCAGGCCGCTTTCAGGTTGCGCATGGCCTCATCGTTGAGTGCCGGGTTGGCGTGCGGGTCTTGTACCCGTACACGCTCGAAGGGGGTTACATCCGTGGCCTTCCAGCGCCGGGCCAAAGCCAGGTCCTTGAAGAAGTACTTGCCAAAACTGATCCGCAAAAAATCCCGCTGGGCACGCAGCTGGGGCAGGTAACGCTTGCCCAGCAGCAGGTGATCGAGGGTGAGGAAGGCATCCAGCGCGCCGCGCTGGGTGATGATGTAGCCGCCATCCTTGTGCTTGCGGAAGGAAAAGTCCGGTGCGCCAACGGCGATGTCGGTTGGCCCGTCCATGGGCTCTGTGCGCAGCACGGAGCAGGTCAGCGGCAAGGTCGGCAGGTTGATGCCCAGGTTGCCGAGGAACTTGCGCGACCACAGGCCACCGGCCAGCAACACCTGGTCGCAGCGGATTTCACCTTGCTCGGTGACCACCCCGCTGACACGGCCGGCTGCGGTGACCAGCGTGCGCACCGCGCAGTTCTCCACTACCACTGCACCTTTGGCGATCGCCGCCCGGGCGATGGCGCTGGCGGCCAGGGTCGGTTCGGCGCGGGCGTCGGAGGGGGTGAAGATGCCACCTGCCCAATCCGCCCGACCACCCGGCACCATCCGGTCGATTTCCCGCGTGCTCAGCAGGCGCGAATCCAGGCCCAGCGCCTCGACGCTTTTCAGCCAGCCTTCATGCATGCCCATCTGCGTGTCGTTACGGCCGATGAACATGATGCCGGCTTGGCGATAGCCAACGTCGCTGCCAACCCGTGCGGGCATCTCGGCCCACAGCCGATCAGCCGCCAGTGCCAGGGGAATGTCATGGGCGTGGCGGTTAGTCTTGCGCACCCAGCCCAGGTTGCGCGACGACTGCTCGCCAGCGATGCGCCCCTTTTCCAGCACCACCACTGGTATGTTGCGTTCGGCGAGGCTCAGTGCGGCGGTGAGGCCGATAATGCCGCCACCGATGATCACCACGGTAGTGGCGTCGGGGTGGCGGGTGCTGGTTTGCACAGGGGCGATCGTGGGAGACATGGCTTTACTCTTTGTTGTGCGTGCAGGGGGAGTGTTCAGCGCCAGCCGGCGGCCTCACTGGCCAAGGCGGATCAGTGTCACTTGCGCTTGCCCCGCGCCGCGGTAGGCGGTGACCTCCAGCTCGACCTTGTAAACGGTGGAGCCCAGCGGCGGGCAGGTGACCGTGGTGGCCGGGTCGATGCCGCGGAACTTCTCGCCGATCACGTCCATGACCCGTGGTACATCGGCAGGGTCCTGAATGAACACGCGTGAGTTGATGACATCGGCCAGGCTGGCATCGACTGCGGCCAGCGCGGTTTCGATGTTGGCGAACACCTGGTGGGTCTGTTCGATGACGTCCTCTGGAATGACTTGGGTCTGCGGGTTGCGTCCGGCGGTGTTGGAGACGTGAATCCAGTTGTCCACCGCCACCAGGCGGGAGTAGCTGGCCATGTCTTCGAACTTGGAGCCGGTTTTCAGTTTGATGATCTGTGTCATGGGCTTTGCCTTGTTATCCGGTTGCGGGGGATCAGCTGAGAACGGGGGTTTCCCAGAGGTTGAGTTTTACGCCGATGCCTTGCTCGAGCGCCTTGCGGTACACCACGGTGCCCCAGGCCACGTCTTCGACGGGCATGCCGCCCACCGACATCAGGATGATTTCGTCGTCATGCAGGCGGCCCGGTGCGTCGCCGCTGATGATCTTGCCGATGTCTTCCACCTGCTCGGCGGCCAGCGTGCCTTCGGCAATCATGTCCATGAAGCGCACACCTACCAGCGGCACGTGGTTGTGCGCAGGCTTGGGCAGCTCTTCGAACCAGGCCTCGTAGAGGCCGGTGTTGTCCACCACCTTGCGCACGTCGTCCTGCTCCATGCCGGCGTCGATACTGCACGGGGCTGGCATGGCCAGGAACGCGCCAGGCTTGACCCACTCGCGTCGCACCAGCGGGTACTGGCTGGGGTCGCCGACTTCGCCCGAGCTGCAGTAGCTGACCAGGTCGGAACCGCGTACCACTTCTTCCAGGGTTTCCACCACCTGGACATGAGTGATTTGCGGGAAGCTGGTTTTCACCCAGGCGACGAAGGCATCCAGGTTCTTCTGGCCACGGCCCTTGACCTTGAGGGTGTCGATCAGCGGGCAGACGGCCATGAACGCAGCGACCGTGGTCTTGCCCATCACCCCCGGGCCGGCCAGGCCGATGACCTTGGCGTCCTTGCGCGCCAGGTGGCGGGCGCCGACGCCCGGGATGGCGCCGGTGCGGTAGGCCGACAGCAGGTTGGCCGACATGTGCGCCAGTGGCGCGCCGGTGTCGGCATCGTTGAGGGTGAACATCAGGATCGAGCGGGGCAGGCCTTTCTCACGGTTGGCGATATTCGAGCCGTACCACTTGGCGCCTGCGGTCTGGAAGTTGCCGCCGAGGTACGCCGGCATCGCCATCATGCGCCGGTCGGCGGTGGGCTTGGGCATGTTGGGGAATGGCGAGTGCTCGGGGAAGGTAATCATCGCGCCGTGCGAGTCGCTGTTCGGGCCGGCCATGCGGTAGTCACCCTGGTACAGCAGGCCGAACATTTCTTCCATGGTGTCGACACAGGCCGGCATGTCGGTGACGCCGGCACGGATCATGTCCTGCTCGGACAGGTAGATGAAGTCAATTCTGGTATCGAGGGTCATGGCGGATCTCGCAGGGCTGGCTGCCGTCGGATTTGTTGTTGGTTTCGAGGCAACCAGTTTCGCTAACGACTGGTAGGTCGTCTTGTGTCTGCCTGCCAGCCGAGTTGACCGTCAGTGCCAGGGCTTCAATGGCCCGCGAGCGAGAAGCTGGCCGGGGTGTGGCGCAGGCTGAGGGCCGTCAGCAGGCAAACCACCAGGGTGCACAGGGCCAGCAGCGCGGCCCAGGCGGTCGGGCCGTGGTTGAGTACCACTGCGGCCAGTGGGGCTGCGCCGGCAGACGCGGACAGCTGGATAGCGCCCAGCAGCGCTGCGGTGGAGCCCAGTGCCTTTTCTTGCGAGGCCATCACCAGCGACATCAGCGTCGACTCGGCTATCCCCAGGCCGAACAGGGCTATCACCATGCCGCCGGCCACACCTGGCAGCCCCAGGCCGGTCAGTGCACCGAGCAGGCTGATGCAGGCACCGCCGGCCATGCACAGCACGCCCACCCGAGTCAGGGTATTGAGGCCCAGCCGGCTGATCAGGCGGCTGGCCGTCATGGCGCCGAACAGGATCGACACACCGGTGGCGCCAAACAGCAGGCCGAAGGCCTGGGCGCTCAGGCCGTAGTGGGCCTGGTACACCAGGGTGGCACCGCCGATGTAGGCGAACAGGAAGAAGAACACCGCAGCCACTGCCAGGGTAGGGCGCAGAAAGCGGCGGTCGCCGAGGATGGCCAGGTATGTGCGGCAGGTGTGGTCCAGACACAGGGGGTCGCGTTTGCTGGGTGGCAGGGTTTCCGGCAGGTTCATCAGGCTGTTGACCAGCACCGCCACGCCCATGCCGGCGAGTACCAGCATCACTGCACGCCAGCCGAAATGTGCATCGATCACGCCGCCCAGTGCAGGTGCCAGGATCGGTGCGACGCCTTCGATGGTCATCAGCAGGGCGAACAGTTTGGTCGCGGCCACGCCCTGGCTCACATCACGCACCATGCTCATGATCACCACCAGGGTCAGCGCACTGCCCAGGCCCTGGAAAAAGCGCAGCATGATCAGGGTGTCGAGGCTGGGGGCTGCGGCTGCGCCCAGCGAGCACAGGATGAACAGCAGCAGGCCGGCCAGCAGCGGCTTGCGCCGGCCATAGGCGTCGACGATGGGGCCGAAGATCAACTGGCCGGCGCCCATGGCCAGCAGGAAGAAGGTCAGTGTCAGCTGTACGCGGGTGAAGCTTGCCTGATAGTGGCTGGCGATTTCCGGCAGGCTCGACAGGTACATGTCGACGGCGGAAGGGCCGAGGGCGCCGATCAGGCCCAGGCCCAGGGCGAAGCTGAAGGGTATGGGAGAGGAGGGATTGACTTGCATGGTTTTCTCTGGCTGATTTTTCGCCTACCGACCGGTAGGTTTGCGAATGTTATGCGCCGAGTCGGCCAAGGTCAAACCCTTCCGCAAGGCCACTGATTCCTGTGGGAGCGGGCATGCCCGCGAACACCGGCAAAGCCGGTGCCATACACCGAGTCGCCTTCTTCGCGGGCATGCCCGCTCCCACATTGACCGCATCGCCTCAAGTCATGCGCATGCAGCACAAGACAGAGGTTGGCTACCGTGGTTGCGTCAGAACGGCACAGCCACGGTCAGCTGGCTATACACATTGGTACCATTCCCACCCACCTGGTTGCCGCCGTTGCTCTCGTCCTTGCGCGGCTGGTAAAGGCCCACCAGCGGGCTGATGATCAGGTGCTCGTTGACTGCCCATTCCACATACAGGTCCAGCTCCCGCGCATCGAGGTTGAGGCTGTCGCGGGTGCGCACGGTGTCGAAGTCGAAGTACAGCGCCCCGACTGTGAGGTTTTCCAGCGGTGTCGCCTTCACGCCCACATGGTGGATGCCGGTGTTGCTGTTGAAGGGCCCGGCGTAGTTGGCGGCGACTTCACCCTGGAACCAGGTGCCGTAACCGCTGGACAGGCCGCTGAATAGCGAGTCCCAGCCCGCTGAGTAGCGGGTGTAGCGGTAGGTAATCTGCGGTGCCCACGGCAGGTCGGCGAAGGTGTAGCCGGCCTGCAGGTACCAGGCTTGCTCGGGGCCGTCGGTCTTGTCCTGCCAGGCGTATTCGAAGGCGACACTGGCATTGTCGATGCCGGCGTTGCCTTCGCCGCGCACGCTGTACACGTCCATGCCTTCGCGGGCTTTCTGGAAGTCGCTGGCCCACTGGTCGGCGACGTCGATGCCGTGAATCCAGGTCAGCCCCAGGGTCCCCAGGGCGTGGGTGTAGTCCAGCGTGCCGGCGGCCAGTTCGGTTTCGGCCTGGGCGCGGTTGTCGGATTTCAGCCACAGCAGGCTGCCATGCAGGCCATCGCTGCCACCCAGGAGCAGCATCGCGGTGCGGTCGAAAGCGTGGCGGGCCGCCAGGTAGTAGGCGCCACCACGGTCCAGCGCACCGTCGGCGACGCCGTTGCCCAGGTTCGGGCCGTCGTCGTTGATCAAAAAACCACTGCCCAGGCGAATGGTCTGGCGGCCGGCGGAAACGTCCACCCCATCCTTGCCCAGCACCGGGAACAGGTCGGCCGAGCGCCAGCCGAGGAAGGCGTCTTCGATCTTGGTGGTGCGTTCGGAGCCATCGGTGTTGCCGGCCGCATCGCCATCGCCCCAGGTGGCCGAGCTCACCCAGTTCAGGCTGCCGTACAGCGTGCCGTTGCCGGCCAGGCCCTGGTCACCGCTGAGGCCATACTTGATAAAGCCTTCACGCCAGGTCGAACCCCCTGTGGTGCCGTCGTAGTTCTTGCGGCTGTTGAACATGCCCCATACCGCCAGCATGTCGGCGTTCAGGTGGCTGTCATCGTCGGCGTACAGCTCAACGGCCGGCGCGGCCTGGCTGGCCAGCAAGGTTGCCAGGGCCAGGCTGGACAGCGTCTGTGGTTTGACCATTTGCACATCCCTCGTTTGTTCTCGGCCACCTTCACAGGGGCCTTTGTTGTTCGGGGGCACCCTCGGTTCTGGCGAGGGGCCATCGCGGTTGGCGGCGATGGCCTATTAGGGCGTGTGCGGTGGGGCGGGGTCTTGTTCGTGGCTGCCAAGGCGCTTGCACGCCTTGGCCACAGGCGCGGTCAGTAGCGGATCATCACCGACTTGAGCTCGGTGAAGTCATCGATGAAGGCCGAGCCGAACTCGCGGCCAATGCCGGAAGCTTTGATGCCCCCAAACGGTACAGCCGGGTCGAGCAGGGTGTGCATGTTGACCCACAGGGTACCGGCCTGGATTTGCGGGATCATGCGCATGGCCTTGCCCAGGTCGTTGGTCCACAGGCTGGCGCTGAGGCCGTAGGGCGAGGCGTTCATCAGGTGCAGCAGTTCGTCTTCGTCGTCATAAGGCAGGAAGGTCGCCACCGGGCCGAAGGTTTCCTGGGTGAGCAGGGTGTCGCTGGCCGACCGGGCGAGGATTACCGTGGGTTCGACGAAACAGCCGGGGCCGTCGCCCAGGGTGCCGCCGTGAATGATCTGGCTGCCTTCGGCGCGGGCGATGGCGAACAGTTCGGCCAGCTTCTGCTGGTGCGGCTTGTTGGCCACGGGGCCGAACTGGGTGGCCTCGTCCAGTGGCGAGCCGATTTTCAGTTGGCCCAGGCGCTGGGACAAGGCGTCCAGTAGCGGGTCGATGCGCGACCGGTGCACATAGAAGCGCTCGCCCGCGGCACAGATTTGCCCCGAGTGCAGGAAGCCGGCCTCGATGATGCCGTCCACAGCCTTGTCGGTTGCCACGTCGGGCAGGAAGGCCACCGCGTTCTTGCCGCCCAGTTCCAGGGTCGCGCGGGTCAGCTTGGCGCCCATGGCAGCCTGGCCTACGGCGATGCCAGTGGGCACGGAGCCGGTGAACGAGACCTTGTCGGTACCTGCGTGCTCGATCAGTGCCTTGCCCACCAGGCCACCACCGGTCAGCACGTTCAGTGCACCGGCCGGCAGGCCTGCTTCGGTGGCCAGTTCGGCAATGCGCAGCAGCGTCAGCGGGGTGAATTCGCTGGGCTTGAGGATAATGCTGCAGCCGGTTGTCAGGGCCGAGGCCAGCTTCCAGATGGCGATCATGCTGGCGAAGTTCCACGGCACGATGCCCACCACCACGCCAATCGGCTCGCGCAGGGTGAAGGCGCTGTAGCGCTCACCGGCGAACGAGGGCAGCGACGGGGTGATGGTCTGGCCGGTGATCTTGGTCGCCCAGCCGGCGTAGTAGCGCAGGAAGTGCGCGGCCTGCTCTACTTCGAACGCACGGGAAATGCCGATGAGCTTGCCGGATTGCAAGGTTTCCAGCTGCGCCAGTTCTTCGCGGTTGGCTTCCAGCAGGTCGGCCAGCTTGAACAGCACCGCGGCGCGGGCGGCGGGGCTGGTGTGCGACCAGGCGGTAAAGCCTTGGCGCGAGCAGCTGACGGCATGGTCGACATCGGCCTGGTTGGCGTCGGCGATGTGGGCGATGGTCTGGCCGTTGGCCGGGTTGACCACGGCAATGTTCGACGACGACTGGCTGGCGAGGTGCTGGCCGTGGATGAACACGCCATGCTCGCGGGCCAGGAAGGCCGTGACGGCAGGTAGGAGGGTGATGTCGCTCATGCAGACTCCGGGGCAGGTGGCCAAAGTTTGCAGCTTAGTGAGCGGGGCAGTGCGGTGCTTGTGCCTGCGTGACAGGTGCATGACTGTGGCTGCCAACCGCACTGGGTAAGCCTTGTGGGAGCGGCCTTGTGTCGCGATAGGGCCGCAGAGCGGCCCCGGCGATGTTGGCGGCGAAGCTGAAAATGCTGGGGCCGCTTCGCGCCCCTATCGCGACGCAAGGCCGCTCCCACAAAAAGAGCGAGCGTAGGCCGGGCTGATTGCTGGCAGGCAGCAACAAGCCCGGCGGCAGCCATTGGCAAGACGCCATGCCACCTGCAGCGCACAGTAATCACTCGTTCAACGCCACAAAAACAAACCGGGGCATACGATGTCACTCAATAACAAGCTCACCGAGCACCTCAACCGCGGCACGGTCGGTTTCCCCACCGCACTGGCCAGCACCGTCGGGCTGATCATGGCCAGCCCGGTGATCCTCACCGCGACCATGGGCTTTGGCATCGGCGGCAGCGCCTTCGCCGTGGCCATGGTCATCGCCGCACTGATGATGCTGGCGCAGTCCACCACCTTTGCCGAGGCTGCGTCGATCCTGCCGACCACGGGCTCGGTATACGACTACATCAACTGTGGCATGGGCCGCTTCTTCGCCATTACCGGCACGCTATCGGCCTACCTGATCGTGCATGTGTTCGCCGGTACCGCCGAAACCATCCTGTCGGGGGTGATGGCGCTGGTGAACTTCGAGCACCTCAATACCCTGGCGGAATCCGCCGGCGGTTCGTGGCTGCTGGGGGTGTGCTTCGTGGTGGCGTTTGCGGTGCTCAATGCCTTTGGCGTCAGCGCCTTCAGCCGCGCGGAAGTGGTCCTCACCTTCGGCATGTGGACCACCCTGATGGTGTTCGGCGTGCTCGGCCTGATCGCCGCACCCGCAGTGGAACTGGACGGCCCGTTCGGCGTGTCGCTGGTGGGCACCGACCTGATGACCATCCTCTCGCTGGTCGGCATGGCCATGTTCATGTTCGTTGGCTGCGAGTTCGTCACGCCGCTTGCCCCCGAACTGCGTCGGTCGGCCTGGGTGCTGCCGCGTGCCATGGCGCTGGGCCTGTTTGGCGTGGCCAGCTGCATGTTCATCTACGGAGCGGCGATGAAGCGCCAGGTGGAAAACGTGGTGCTGGATGCCGCCAGTGGCGTGCACCTGCTGGACACGCCCATGGCCATCCCGCGCTTCGCCGAGCAGGTGATGGGTGATATTGGCCCAGTGTGGCTGGGTATCGGCTTCCTGTTCGCCGGCGCGGCCACCATCAACACGCTGATGGCCGGTGTGCCACGCATTCTTTACGGCATGGCGGTGGACGGCGCGTTGCCCAAGGTGTTCACCTACCTGCACCCGCGCTTCAAGACGCCGCTGCTGTGCATCCTGGTGGTGGCGTTGATCCCTTGCCTGCATGCCTGGTACCTGGGCGGCAACCCGGACAACATCCTGCACCTGGTGCTGGCCGCCGTGTGCGCCTGGAGCACCGCCTACCTGCTGGTGACCCTGTCGGTGGTGATATTGCGCATCCGCCGCCCAGACCTGCCGCGTGCCTACCGCTCGCCGCTGTTCCCGTTGCCGCAGATATTCTCCAGTAGCGGTATCCTCATCGGCATGGCGTTCATCACACCGCCGGGCATGAACCCTGCCGATGTCTACGTGCCGTTCGCCATCATGCTTGGCGCCACTGCGGCCTATGCATTGTTCTGGACGCTGTGCGTGCAGAAGGTCAACCCGTTCAAGCCGGCGCGGGTCGAGGATGTGCTCGAGAAAGAGTTTGCTGCCGAGCCTGGCCACGCCGTGGAGCACGTGCTGCATGATCAGAAATTTGCGTGAACGCTTGCTGGCGCCCCGAGCGCCTTCAGGCTATCGCCCAGGCGCCACGCTGGCATGCCTGGCGCGCAACCTGGGGCAGCAGAACCTGGTGGCGGCCGGGGTGATCCACGACCCGGCCCAGGGTTGGCAGGCCACGGTGCACGAACGCGTCGAGGCCCACCTGCTGATGCACATCGTCACCTGTGAGTTCCAGCTGCAGTTGCCTGCTCCGCAAGGGGGCGAGGTCAGCCTGGAGCTGCGCCATACCGGTGCGCTTCGCCGTACCGGCCTGGCCTGTGTGTACCGCAAGGGCGACCGGGCGCGCTTCGCCCGACTGCGCGACCGGTTGCTGCAGCAGGCCGCACTGGTGGCGGCGCTGATGCCGCTGGATTTCAAGCGCCTGGCCTTGGCCTGGCGCGACGGCCAATGGTTGCTGACCCTGGAGCACATGGGCGGTAGCGAAGTGGTCAACCGCATGCCAGCGTTTCGCCGCTACATCCCCATCAGCCCGCAACAGCGGGCGCACCTGATGGCCAGCCTGGCCCAGTTCAACACTTTGCTACCCAACCTTTGACGCAAACTGGCATACGCCTTGCTGTATCAACCGACGAATGATGACAGTTGTGCGCACATAGATAACATGTTAACAATGTGCGCATAACAACAAATCCTGCGTCGAGGGCAGCCATGCATACTCAACAATCCAACCGTCAGGGGCTGGAACGCTGGACCACGGCCATGCAGCAGATCTGTGGCCGTTTCGAGACGGAACTTGCGTCCAATCACTCGCTGTTCATCGGCGAGGTTTCTACCTTTTCCCGTGCCGGCTTGCCGCTGGCCAACCTGCGCACCAATGCCGGCAACATCCGCCGGCTGGGCGAAAACCCGACCCTTGACGATGACCAGCATTGTTTCCTGGTCAGCCAGCGTGCGGGGCATTCCACCGTGTCCCAGGCGGGCATGCAGGTCAGCCTGGCGCCGGGTGAGCTGCTGCTGATGGATTCGGTCGGGCGCTGCGAAATCACTCCCATTGGGTTGATCGAACATGTCTCGCTGGCCCTGTCGCGTGAGCAGGTACGCAAGTACGTGCAAGGCAGCGGTCCGATGTTTGGCAAGATCTCCTCAAGCAACGCCTGCGGGCGCATGCTGCATGTGCTGATGGACCAACTGTGCAAGGACGGCAATGTAAGCGGTGATGGTGCCCAGGGCGACGCGCTGCAGACCGCCTTCATTGCCCTGCTGGAGCCGGGCTTCGAGCGCCATGGCGAAGCGCTGGGCAACCTTGGGGCCTTGAGCGGTGCCAACCTGCGCGGCTACGTGCAGCAGGTGATCGACGAGTCGCTGTCACAGCCCGGCCTGACCCCGTCCAACCTGGCCGGTCGCTTGAACATCTCGGTGCGTCACCTGTACCGGCTGTTCGAGGAGGAGGGCGATAGTGTGTGCCGCTACATTCAGCGGGCGCGCCTGAAGCGCAGTGCGGATGACCTGGCCAACCCGTTCTTCAGGAGCGAGTCGATTACCTCGATTGCCTACAAGTGGGGGTTTACCGACTCGGCGCATTTCAGCCGCTCGTTCAAGAAACAGTTCGAACGCTCTCCGAAGGACTTCCGGGCGCAGGCGATGGCTTGAGTGTGATGGCGCTGCTTGTGCGGGCCTCATCGCCGGCAAGCCAGCTCCCACAGGTATTTCACGCATCCTCAGGCCTGTGATGTACCTGTGGGAGCTGGCTTGCCGGCGATGAAGCCCCAAGTCACTTGGCGGCGGATCAGCGACGGCCGTTGAAGTAGCCCGACAGCTGGTGCACGGTCTTGCCGGCAGTGAGCAGCAGCGGGCGGAAATGGTCCTTGCCGAGGATGCGCGCATGCTTGACCGAACTGACCAGGTCATAGCGCTTCGATCCCTCCTGCATACCCTCGGCGAGTATCTTGCAAATGATGTGGCTGGGCGTGACGCCAAAGCCGGAGTAGCCCTGCACATAGAAAGCGTTGGGGCGGTTGTCGAGGGTGCCTATCTGCGGAAACAGGTTGGCACTGGTGGCCATCGGGCCGCCCCAGGCCAGGTCGATGCGCACGTCTTTCAGGTAGGGGAAAATCTTCAGCATCAGCGCGCGGTTCCACGCCTTCAGGTCCAGCGGGAAGTGCTCGACGAAGGGCGTGGCGGCGCCAAACAGCAGGCGGTTCTCGCGGGTGACCCGGTAGTAGTCGATGACCGGGCGGATGTCGCTGTAGGCCCCGCGTATCGGGCTGATGCGCTCGATCAGCTCATCCGGCAATGGCTCGGTCATCATCTGGAAGGCATAGGTGTTTATAGTGCGTGCGTGCAGCTGCGGCTCCAGCTTGTTGAGGAAGCTGTCGCACGCCCACAGCAGCTTGCTGGCGCGTACCGAGCCACGGCCGGTGCGTACCGTGATGCGCTCGCCGTAGGTCACTTCCAGGGCCGGGCTGTGTTCGAAGATGCGCGCACCATGGCCGACCAGTGCCTGCGCTTCGCCCAGCAGCAGGTTCAGTGAATGCACATGGCCACCGCCCATGTGCAGCAGGGCGCTGCTGTAGGCGTTGCTACCGATGATCTGGCGCACTTCGCTGCCACCGAGAAAACGGATCTGGTCGCGTGTATTGATCGCCTTGAACGCCTTCTCCCATTTGCGCAGGGTCTGTTCCTGGCGGCGGTTGAAGCCCATGTAGCCATAGCCGTGGCAGAAGTCGGCGTCGATGGCGTAGCGGGCGATGCGGTCCTTGATGATGCCGGCGCCCAGTTCGCTGATTTCGAAAATATCCCTCACGCCCTGATCGCCGACGCTGCTGCGGATCTTCTCCAGGTCGTGGCCGATGCCCGCCATGATCTGCCCGCCGTTGCGCCCGCTACCGCCGTAGCCCAGGTAACGGGCCTCGAGCACGACGATATTGGTCACGCCTTGTTCCGCCAGCTCCAGGGCGGTGTTAATGCCGGAGAAACCGCCACCGATCACCACGACATCGGCCTCGATGTCGCGTTCCAGGGTTGGGAAGCTCAGGTTGTACTTCTTGGTCGCCGAGTAGTAGGTGGGGCTCTCGAGGGTGATCATGACGCCGCCTGCTGACTGGAAATGGGTAGAAATCATTCTATTAATGTATTAATGATTGTGCACTGGCATACTCGCCGGTTTGCTATTTCCAGCCTCCTTGAGCCCGCATGACCACACCCAGACCCTCCCTCACCCTGACCTTGCTGCAGGCGCGCGAAGCCACCATGGCATTCTTCCGCCCGGCGCTGAATGCCCATGACCTGACCGAGCAGCAATGGCGGGTAATCCGTATCCTGCGCCAGCAAGGCGAGCTGGAAAGCCATCAGTTGGCGGAGCTGGCCTGTATCCTCAAACCCAGCATGAGCGGGGTGCTCAAGCGCCTGGAGCGTGACGGCATCGTAGCGCGGCGCAAGTCGCCGGAAGACCAGCGCCGGGTGTTCATCAGCCTGACCAAGGCCGGTCAGCAAGCGTTTCTGGCGATGAGCGAGGAGATGACGCACAACTACGACAAGATCCTCGCCCAGTTTGGCGAGGACAAGCTGCAGCAGCTGATGCAGCTGCTGGATGAAATGAAGAAGATCAAACCCTGACGCGCCAGGCGTCAGCGGTTGAGTGACAGCGAGTCTTCCAGCACTTTCAGCAGTGCTGCCGCGCGCCGCTCATAGGCGTCGGGGCCTGCGTACATCAGCTCTACATACAGGCTGTCGATGATGCCCAGGTAGGCATCGGCATACAGCGCCAGGCGGCTGTGCTGCTCATGCGCCCAGCCGTGGCGAGCTTGCAGGGCCACGCTGAACCCTTCGCGTATGCCGTCCAGGTATTGTTCAAAGCCCGAAGTCACAATCGGCTTGATGCCCGCCGGGGGCAGGAACGCCGTGCGCAACACGAAGCGCAGTTCGGCCGAGTCGCGATAACGTTCGGCCAGGTGCAGGGCCAGCCAGTGCCCCGCCGCCAGGCCGTCGCGGGCTTCCTGCGCAAAGCCGTGCTCGACAAAGGCCGTTTCCTGCACAAGCGCACGCTGGAACACCTCCACGAACAAGGCGTCCTTGTTGGCGAAATGCGCATACAGCGATGCCTTGCGCATGCCCGCCAGCTGGGCGATTTCGTTCAGCGAAGAGGCGTCATAACCGTACTCGGCGAAGTGGCCGACGGCGGCATCGCACACACGCACCGCAGAAGGGGAAAGGTCTTTCAACAGCATCACTCCGTCAGGGGCGCGGCGGGCCGCGCGCGTCTTGAGGGTGGGATTGTGGTGATCGAAAATGCACGGGTCAATGCTTGTCGCAAGGCAATTTCCGGGCGCCATGGAAAGTGCAATGTTCCCCTCGTAACGTGCATTCCGCCACCCAATCGCCGCTCACATACTGATCGCGTCTTCGAATCCAATAATAAAGAGACCGCTCATGAAAAAGCCAAACCCCCTGCTGGAAGACCTGAAGTCCGTCCTGCCGACCATTGCCGCCAATGCCATGCGTGCAGAGCAGGACCGCAGTGTGCCGGCAGAGAATATCGCCTTGCTGAAAAGCATCGGCATGCACCGCGCTTTCTTGCCCAAACACTTCGGCGGCATGGAAATCACCCTGCCGGAGTTCGCCCAGTGCATCGCCTTGCTGGCGGGGGCCTGCGCCAGCACAGCCTGGGCCATGAGCCTGCTGTGCACCCACAGCCACCAGATGGCAATGTTCTCGCCCAAGCTACAGCAGGAGGTGTGGGGCAGCGACCCGGATGCTACCGCCAGCAGCAGTATCGCGCCGTTCGGCCGCACTGAAGAGGTTGAGGGTGGCGTGTCGTTCAGCGGCGAAATGGGCTGGAGTTCCGGTTGCGACCACGCCGAATGGGCGATTCTCGGTTTCCGCCGCAAGAATGCCGAAGGCGCTCAGGATTACTGCTTCGCCGTCCTGCCTCGCAGCGACTATGAAATCCGTGATGACTGGTATGCCGTGGGCATGCGCGGCAGCGGCAGCAAGACCCTGATCGTGCGTGATGCCTTCGTGCCCGAGCACCGCATCCAGAAGGCCAAGGACATGATGGAGGGCAAGTCGGCGGGCTTTGGTTTGTACCCTGACAGCAAGATTTTCTTCGCCCCGTATCGCCCGTATTTTGCCAGCGGCTTCTCTACGGTCAGCCTGGGCGTTGCCGAGCGCATGCTGGAGGTGTTCCGCGAGAAAACCCGCAACCGCGTGCGTGCCTACACCGGTGCTGCCGTGGGCGCCGCCACCCCGGCGCTGATGCGCCTGGCCGAGTCGACCCATCAGGTGGCCGCTGCTCGGGCATTGCTGGAAAAGAGCTGGGACGAGATTGCCGAGCACAGTGCCCGCCACGAATACCCGTCGCGTGGCACGCTGGCGTTCTGGCGTACCAACCAGGGCTACGCCGTGAAGATGTGCATCCAGGCCGTCGACCGCCTGATGGAAGCGGCCGGTGGTGGCGCCTGGTTCGAGAGCAACGAACTGCAGCGGCTGTTCCGCGATTCGCACATGACCGGTGCCCATGCCTACACCGATTACGACGTGTGTGCGCAAATCCTCGGCCGCGAGCTGATGGGCCTGGAGCCTGACCCGGCGATGGTCTGAACCGCCACCTGTTGTCACCCATCCCCTACAAGCACAACAACAAACAGGGCAGGCTGCCAGGCCTGCCCGGGAGTCTTGCATGTCCAAAGAAACCTTCGATTCACGTGCCTTCCGCCGCGCCCTGGGCAACTTTGCCACCGGCGTGACGGTGGTGACTGCCGCCGGCCCCAGTGGCCGCAAGGTCGGCGTTACCGCCAACAGCTTCAACTCGGTGTCACTGGACCCGGCGCTGATCCTGTGGAGCATCGACAAGCGCTCCACCAGCCATGAAGTGTTCGAAGAGGCCTCGCACTTTGCCGTGAACATTCTGGCTGCGGACCAGATCGACCTGTCCAACAACTTTGCCCGCCCGAAGGAAGATCGCTTTGCCGGTATCAACTACGAGACCGGCACTGGCGGCGCGCCGTTGTTCGCCGATTGCGCGGCGCGCTTTGAGTGTGAAAAGTACCAGCAGCTGGACGGTGGCGATCACTGGATCCTGGTGGGCAAGGTAGTGGCCTTTGATGACTTTGGCCGCTCGCCGCTGCTGTACCACCAGGGCGCCTATTCAATGGTGCTGCCGCATACCCGCATGACCCAAGGCGCAGAGGGGCAGGCACCGAGCAGCCACTTCCAGGGCCGCCTGCAGCACAACCTGTACTACCTGATGACCCAGGCGTTGCGTGCCTATCAGGCTGACTACCAGCCACGCCAGCTGTGCACCGGCCTGCGCACCAGCGAGGCACGCATGCTGATGGTGCTGGAGAACGATGCGGGCCTGAGCCTGAACGACCTGCAACGCGAAGTGGCGATGCCGGCGCGGGAGATTGAGGAAGCGGTTGCCAACCTCAAGCGCAAAGGGCTGATTGCCGATGACGAAGGGCGAGTGCGGCTATCGGTGAAGGGCGTGGACGAGACCGAGGCGTTGTGGACCATAGCCCGGCAACAGCAGGACAAGGTGTTCGGGCAGTTCAGTGAACAGCAGCTGGAGACTTTCAAGACCGTGCTCAAGGCGCTTATCAACATCTGAACATTGCTTTGGATGGCACCGGCTGTGCCGGTGTTCGCGGGTGAACCCGCTCCCACAGGTCCAGCGCCAGTAGCAACTACGGCGCGGTCCCTGTGGGAGCGGCTTTAGCCGCGAACACCGGCAAAGCCGGTGCCATCCAACCAGAAGCCTCAGTAGACACCACCCCCGGCACTGGGGACTGCCACTGTATCCTTGAACTTCCCCGCCAGCTCGCGCAGCCCGCGCATCAGCACCGTGGTATCCACACCCACCGCCACAAACGCCGCACCCAGCTCGATGTAGCGTCGCGCCAGTTTCTCGTCCGCGCTGAGAATGCCGGCGGCTTTGCCCGCCTTGCCAATGCGCACGATCGCGTCTTCAATCGCCGCCTGCACCTCCGGGTGCCCGGGGTTGCCGCGATGCCCCATGGCCGCACTCAGGTCTGCAGGCCCGATGAACACGCCATCCACACCTTCCACCGCAACGATCTCGTCCAGGTTGGCCAGGCCTTCCTTGTTCTCGATCTGCACCAGCAGGCACATTTGCTCATCGGCGTGGTCCAGGTAACCGGGGAGGGTGTTCCAGCGCGAAGCCCGCGCCAGCGCGCTGCCCACCCCGCGAATGCCCTTGGGCGGGTAATGCATGGCCTTGACCAGTTGCTGCGCCTGTTCGGCAGTTTCCACCATCGGCACCAGCAAGGTTTGTGCGCCGATATCCAGCACCTGCTTGATCAGCGCGGTGTCGCCGATTACCGGGCGGATCACTGCGTGGCTGGGGTAGGGTGCCACCGCCTGCAACTGGGCGAGCATGCCGCGCAGGTCGTTGGGCGCGTGTTCGCCGTCGATCAGCAGCCAGTCGAAACCGGCATTGGCCGCCAGCTCGGCGCAGTAGGCATCGGCCAGGCCGAGCCACAGGCCGATTTGCGGTTCACCGCTGTGCAGGCGTCGCTTGAAGTGGTTGATGGGCATGTCCATGGGCAGGTCCTTAAACGAAGCGGCAGGCGATGGAGCCGAGCATGTCGTAGTCGACGTGGAAGGTGTCACCTGGGCGAGCGGCGACCGGGCGGGTGAACGAACCCCCAAGGATGATCTGGCCGGGCTGCAAGGTGACGTCGTACGGCGCCAGTTTGTTGGCCAGCCAGGCAACGCCTTTGGCCGGGTGGTTGAGCACGGCAGCGCTGACCCCGGATTCCTCGATCACGCCATTGCGGTAGAGCACCGCCGGCACTTTGCGCAGGTCGATTTCGGTGGGGCGCACGGCCCGCCCGCCCATCACCACGCCGGCATTGGCGGCGTTGTCGGAGATGGTGTCGAACACCTTGCGGGTGGCCTGGGTTTGCGGGTCCACCTGCTGGATGCGCGCGTCAATGATTTCCAGCGCCGGGATCACCCACTCGGTGGCGTCCAGCACATCAAACACGGTGATGTTCGGGCCCTTCAGCGGCTTGCCGAGGATGAACGCCAACTCCACTTCAACCCGCGGCACGATGAAGCGCTCGAAGGGGATGTCGCTGCCTTCGTCGAACAGCATGTCGTCGAGCAAGGCGCCGTAGTCGGGCTCGGTGATGTTCGACGACACCTGCATGGCGCGCGAGGTGAGGCCGATCTTGTGGCCCACCAGCTTGCGCCCGGCGGCGATCTTTTTTGCCACCCAGGCGCGCTGAATGGCGTAGGCGTCTTCGATGGTGATTGCCGGTTGCTCCAGCGAGAACTGGCGCACTTGCTCGCGGGAGCGTTCGGCCTGGTCGAGGCGGTCGGCGGCGTGCTGGATGAAAGCGTTGTCTAGCATGGGGGCGGTCTCTTGATTCAAGGGTTGACGATGGCAGCCTGGGTGCGCAGCACCAGCAGGCCGCCCAGGGCGATGAAGACGGCGAGTACGTACAGGGCCAGGCTGGCGCTTTGGGTGGTGTCGCGCACCCAGCCGATGAAGTAGGGCGTGAAGAACGAGGCGATGCTGCCCAGCGAGCTGATCAGGGCAATGCCCGCGGCCTGGGTACGGGCGTTGAGGAACGCCGGCGGCAGTTGCCAGAACATCGGCAGCGCAGCGCTGGCGCCCATGCCGGCCAGCACCAGGCCGGCCATTACCGGCAGCGCCTGCTCGGGGGCAATGGCCGCAATGGCGATGCCGATGGCAGCCATCAGCAGCGGTACGCACAGGTGCCAGCGGCGTTCGCGTTGGCGGTCGCTGGAGCGGCCGCACGCCAGCATGAACACGCAGCCGGCCACGTACGGCACAGCGCTGAGCAGGCCGACACTGGCGTCGCTGGCCACACCGGCACTGTGAATCAGGCTGGGCATCCAGAACGCAAGGGTGTTCACCGCCAGCATCACCGCGCAATACACCGCCACCAGCAGCCACAGCGCACGGCTTGCGAAAATGGCGCCGAACGAGGTTACGGGCTTGCGCTGTTCTTCCTCACCGAATTGCGCGCGCAGCGTGGCTTTCTGCTGCTCATCCAGCCAGCTCACCCGCTCGAAGTGCTCCGGCAAAACGGCCAGTACCACCAGGCCCAGCAACACCACCGGCGCCCCTTCGAGCAGGAACATCCACTGCCAGCCACGCAGCCCGCCCGTGTCGTGCATGAAGGCCAGGATGGCCCCGGACACTGGCCCGCCGACCACTCCGGCCAACGGCACGGCAATGGCGAACAGCGCGGTGACCTGGGCGCGGCGCCCGGCCGGGTACCAGCGGTTGAGGTAGACCAGAATGCCCGGGAAGAACCCGGCCTCGGCCGCACCCAGGGCAAAGCGCAACAGGTAGAACGCGCTGCTGCTTTCGATCAGCAGCATGCTGGTCGACAACAGCCCCCACACCACCATCAGGCAGGCGATCCAGCGGCGTGGGCCAACGCGGTCGAGCATCAGGTTGCTGGGGACGCCGAACAGCGCATAGGCAATGAAGAACAGCCCGGCGCCCAGGCCATAGACTGTGTCGGACAAGTGCAGGTCCTGGCTCATCTGCATCTTGGCGAAGCCAATGTTGATGCGGTCCAGGTGGGCGAACAGGTAGCACACCAGCAGCAGCGGCATCAGCCGCCAGGTGACTGCCCGATGGGTACTGGCGGCCCGGTCAACGTGTGCCTCGCGCGGCGAGGCGTGTTCGAGTGTGCTCATGTTTTTGTACTTGTTCTGTAATGAGTCAGGGAGGGCTTGGTTTTGAGCCGGCGCGCTAGCGGTTGAACAGTGGGTGCAAGGTGCTGTGCTTGGCGTCGTAGACCTGGGCGGTGCTGTGGTCGATCTGCACGGTGATGCCGATCGGGCGCTGTTGCAGCAGTGCGTCCAGGCGCGCTTTCAACACTGCCAGCAAGCTGTCGCCCACTGTTTTGTGCACCTCGGCGCTACGGCCGGTAGCCATGCGCAGGTTGGCGTACAGGAAGCCGTATTCGCCTTTACCATCGGCCACCGCGCAATGGGCGGCGGGGTAGGCCAGCACGCGGGTACCGCCAGTGGGGAACACGGCTTTGCCTTCGGCATCGCGCTGCTCGAGCATGGTGTCGGCCAGGGCGCGGCACAGGCCGGGGATGTCGGCGTCGGTTTCCAGGTCGGGGGTGTAGAGCAGAACCAGGTGTGGCATGGGGGCCTCCTCGGTGAGGGGCGGCTGGCCACCCGCCAGGGCGACCAGCCGCGAACGGGTGGGTTACAGGCGGCTGGTGGGCACCACGGCGGCCGGGTTGGCGGCCTGGGCAGCGGGGATGGCACCACCGTCCTGCGGGGTGACCGGGAAGATCGCGTTGATCTGGCCGGTGCCGGAAGAGCCGAAGTAGGGCGTGACCACTTCGGCCTTGCCGTCGTAATCGGACCAGCCCAGCGCACCCAGCAGCATTGCCGTGTCGTGCATAAAGCCTTCACCGTGGCCTTTGGCGGCGTACTCCGGCAGCATCCCGCAGAACGCTTCCCACTCGCCGTCCTGCCACATTTGCACCACACGGTGGTCGAGGGTTTCGAGGAACGGGCTCCACACCTTGGTGGCAAAGTCCGGCGCCTGGCCGTTCTGCGCGAAGCGGTGCGACAGCGAGCCGCTGGCCAGGAACGCCACGGTGCCGTCGTAGTGGTCTTCCACGGCCTTGCGCATGGCCCAGCCCAGGCGGGCACTGTCGGCCAGGTAGTGCGAGGTGCACAGTGCCGAGACCGAGACCACCTTGAAGTGCTGGTCCTGGTTCATGTAGCGCATGGGCACCAGGGTGCCGTATTCCGGGGCGAGGGTGGTGGCGTGGTGGGCCATGGTTTCGACGTTGAAACGGTTGCACTCTTCGGCCAGCAGCTTGCCCAGCTCGGGGTTGCCGGGGAATGCGTAGGGCATGTTACTGATGAAGTGCGGCAGTTCGTTGCTGGTGTACACGCCCTCGAAACGCGGCCCGCACAGCACGTGGTAGTTGGCGTTGACCAGCCAGTGGGTGTCGAACACGACGATGGTGTCCACGCCCAGCTCACGGCAACGGCGGCTGATTTCGTGATGCCCGTCGATGGCCGCCTGGCGAAAGCCCTGGCGCGGGCCTGGCAGTTCGGACATGTACATGGACGGTACATGGGTAATCTTGGCAGTGAGAGCGAGTTTGCCCATGGGGGTCTCCGATAAGACGCTGTTGTTGTTTTGGGGCTGACCCGGTCCCTTGTAGGAGCGGCCTTGTGCCGCGATAGGGGCGCAAAGCGCCCCCGGC
>NZ_JBLZWV010000025.1:0-39723 GCF_056098905.1 Pseudomonas sp. TSO6
GCGCACAGCGGCCCCTGGATTTCAGCCACGCCGCAGATATTGCCGGGGCCGCTGCGCGCCCCATCGCGGCACAAGGCCGCTCCTACACGGGCGGTGTAAACCGCACAGAGGGTTAGATGCCCCAGCGAGGAATGTGGTGGTTACCCATGGAAATACACACGTTCTTAATCTCTGCAAAGACCTCGAAGCTGTACTGCCCGCCCTCACGCCCGGTACCGGAACCTTTCACGCCGCCGAACGGCTGGCGCAGGTCGCGTACGTTCTGGCTGTTGATGAATACCATGCCGGCCTCGATGCCACGGGCCAGGCGATGGGCTTTGCCGATGTCCTGGGTCCAGATGTACGAGGCCAGGCCATACTCGGTGTCGTTGGCCAGTTGCAGCGCCTCGGCTTCGTCCTTGAACGGGATCAGGCACACCACCGGGCCAAAGATTTCTTCCTGGGCAATGCGCATCTTGTTGTTCACGTCGGCGAACACGGTGGGCTGGATAAACTGCCCCTTGGCCAGGTGCGCAGGCAGGTTGGCCGGGCGCTCCAGGCCCCCGGCGACCAGGCGTGCACCTTCTTCGATGCCAATGCGGATGTACCCGGTGACCTTGTCATAGTGCTGCTTGGTGATCATTGAACCGACCTGGGTTTTCGGGTCGGTCGGGTCACCTACGATCAGGCGCTTGGCGCGCGCCGCAAACTCGGCGACAAACTGCGGGTACACGCTTTCCTGGATGAAGATGCGGCTGCCGGCGGTGCAGCGCTCGCCGTTCAGCGAGAAGATGGTGAACAGCGCGGCGTCCAGCGCACGCTCAAGGTCTGCGTCTTCGAAGATCAGCACGGGCGACTTGCCGCCCAGTTCCATCGAGTACTTTTTAAGGCCCGCGGTCTGCATGATCTTCTTGCCGGTGGCGGTACCGCCGGTGAAGGAAATGGCGCGCACATCGGGGTGGCGGACCAGGGCATCGCCGGCGGTAGCGCCGTAACCCTGGATGACGTTCAGCACCCCATTGGGGATGCCAGCTTCAACCGCCAGGCGGCCCAGTTCGTTGGCGGTCAGCGGCGACAGCTCGCTCATCTTCAGCACGGCGGTGTTGCCCAGCGCCAGGCACGGTGCAGTCTTCCAGGTAGCCGTCATGAACGGCACGTTCCATGGGCTTACCAAGCCGCACACACCCACCGGCTGGTACAGGGTGTAGTTGAGCATCTGGTCGTCGACCGGGTAGGTGTGGCCATCCATGCGCGTGCACACTTCGGCGAAGAAGTCGAAGTTGTGCGAGGCACGCGGGATCAGCACGTTCTTGGTCTGGTGGATCGGCAGGCCGGTGTCGAGGGTTTCCAGCTCGGCGAGTTTCGGCACGTTCTGTTCGATCAGCTCACCCAGCTTGCGCATCAGCCGGGCACGTTCCTTGGCCGGGGTGTTGGCCCACTTGGGGAAGGCTTCCTTGGCCGCAGCCACCGCCTGGGCCACTTCCTCGGCGCCACCGCTGGCGACTTCGCAGATGGCGTCACCGGTGGCCGGGTTGTAGTTGATGAAGGTGTCTTTGCTCTCGACCTCACGGCCGTTGATCCAGTGCTTGATCATGCTGCTCATGCCTTGTTGTTCTTGAAGAAGTCAGCTTCGCTGACGATACGGTTGACCAGGCGACCGACGCCTTCCACTTCCACCACCACTTCGTCACCCGGCACCACATCGGCCAGGCCTTCTGGCGTGCCGGTGGCGATCATGTCGCCCGGTTGCAGGGTCATGAAGCTGGAGAAGTATTCGATGAGGTGCGGGATGTCGAAGATCATGTCCGCGGTGGTGCCTTCCTGCTTCAGCTCACCGTTGATCCAGGTGCGCAGCTTCAGGTTGCTGACGTCTGGCACATCGGCCGCATCGACGATCCACGGGCCGACCGGGGTGGTGGCATCGCGGTTTTTAACCCGCAGGTTGGGGCGGTAGTAGTTTTCCAGGTAGTCGCGGATGGCGTAGTCGTTGCACACGGTGTAGCCGGCAACGTAGGCCAGGGCGTCCTCACGCTTGACGTTCTTCGCCGCTTTGCCGATCACCGCCACCAGCTCGCACTCGTAGTGCATGTATTCGACGTTGTCCGGGCGCCAGGTCACCTGGTTGTGGCCGGTGTAGGTGCCTGGCGACTTGATGAAAGCCAACGGTTCGGTGGGCGGCGCGAAGGCCAGCTCCCTGGCGTGGTCGGCGTAGTTCAGGCCCAGGGCGAACATGCTGCCGGTGGCGGGTGGCAGCCAGGTGACCTGGTCCTGATGGACCAGGCGGCCGTCGGCAAGGCGCAGGTGATCGTCTTCGACCGTGACATCGTGGGCCTGGCCGTCGAACTGGATACGGGCGTGTTTCACAGGTAATTCCTCACTCGGCGACGATGTGGTTGGTCAGCTTGCCCAGGCCGTCGATCTCGATGTCGACGCGGTCACCTGGCTGTACATCGACGCGGCCCTCGGGGGTTCCGGTGATCAGGATGTCGCCGGCGTGCAGGGTCATGAACTCGCTGATTTCGGCAATCAGCTGCGCCACCGTGCGTACGCAGTTGGCGGTGTTGTTGTGCTGGCGCAGTTCGCCGTTCACATACAGGCGCAGGCCCAGGGCATCGGGGTTGGCCACTTGGCTGGCGGGCACCAGTTCAGGGCCGACCGGGCAAAAACCATCACGGCACTTGGCCTTGACTGCAGGGCGGTAGTAGCTGTCTTCGGGCAGGCTCACTTCGTTGACGATGGTGTAGCCCGCCACATGCTCCAGGGCATCGGCCACGCTGACGCGGCTGGCGTCCTTGCCAATCACCACGCCCAGCGCCGGGCCGGGTTGCACGCGCTGCACGCCGGCCGGGAATACCACCTGGCCTTCATTCTGGTTGCGGGTGTTCGGGGTCTTGACGAACAACACCGGCTTGACCGGCAGTTGCTTGTACGGTGCTTCCACGAACGCCGCTTGGTGCTGCTGCAGCAAACCCTGGTAGTTCAGCGCGACGCCGAACAGGGTGCCGCTGGCAACGTCATGCAGGGCATGGCTCATGCTCTTCTCCTGGCAGTGCAGGGCGGTGGCCGTCCTGCGGATTTCGTTAATGTGTTAATGTTATAGTTAATATGTTAACGATGGTCAAGGGGTGGCCAGTGGCGCCTGCCGGCAAGGCAAGGCACCATGGGCCATCGTCAACAGGGTCAAGCGATTTGCGAGCAAGCAGCCATGAGCGACCGGCATCCGATACCAAACATCAACATTGGCCAGGTTTACGACCAGCGCTACAGCGACAGCGAGGTGCATTACGACCGGCTGGGCAACCTGGCGGGCTTTTTCGGGCGCAACATGCCGGTGCACCGGCATGACCGATTTTTCCAGGTGCATTACGTGAAGTCGGGCACAGTGCGGGTGTATCTGGATGACCAGCAGTACATCGAGGCCGGGCCGATGTTCTTCCTCACGCCACCCACGGTGGCGCACGCGTTCGTCACCGAAGCTGACAGCGACGGGCATGTGCTGACGGTGCGCCAGCAACTGGTGTGGCAATTGATCGAAGCCGATGCCAGCCTGCTGCCGGCGGGCGTGCAGGTGCAGCCAGCCTGTGTGGCGCTGGGCAACCTGCCGGCCGAATACAAGGCCGAGGCGCAGCGCCTGCAAGCCTGGCTGGACGCGTTGAGTGACGAGTTTGCCACGCAGCAACCGGGTCGCGAGGCGGCGTTGCAGTCGCTGACCCGCCTGATCATGATCAGCCTGCTGCGGCTGTGCCCCAACTCGCTGGAATCGACCCCGGCGCGGCATGAAGACCTGAAGATCTTCCACCGTTTCAATGCCCTGATCGAAGCGCATTACCTTGAGCATTGGCCGCTGGCCCGCTACGCGCAGCAGATTGGCGTGACCGAGGCACGGCTGAACGATGTGTGCCGGCGCATCGCCGACTTGCCATCCAAGCGCCTGGTGCTGGAACGGCTGATGCAGGAGGCCAAGCGTTTGCTGTTGTTTTCCGGCAGCACGGCCAACGAAATCTGTTACCAGCTCGGCTTCAAGGACCCGGCCTATTTCAGCCGCTTCTTCAACCGCTACGCCAAGCTCACACCCGGGGAGTACCGCCAGCGGCAGGCAGAATTGCAGTGAAATGGCCATGGCGGCTCACCCGGGTGCTGTTGTTGTTTACAGCGGATGGTCGCAGCCCGCGCGCCGAGCTTGAATGGGTTTTCCGTGGAACAGATTGCACTTTCCATCGTGCATGCCCTTAAATTCGTGAATTGAGAAAAAGCCACAGGTTTGACCATGACCAAGACGCAACCTTCGCTCACGCTAAGCCTGTTGCAGGCCCGAGAAGCCGCGATGGCATTTTTCAGGCCGCTGTTGAACCAGCACGACCTGACCGAGCAGCAATGGCGGGTAATTCGCATCCTCAAGCAGCACGGCGAGCTGGAGAATTACCAGTTGGCGGAACTGGCCTGCATCCTCAAGCCGAGCATGACCGGGGTACTGGGGCGCCTGGAGCGAGACGGGCTGGTGCGGCGGCAGAAGGCCGCGCAGGACCAGCGACGGGTGTTCGTCAGCTTGACCGAAGGAGGGGAGGCGTGCTTTGCCTCGATGAAGGAAGGCATGGAGGCGAACTACCAGAAGATTCAGGCGCAGTTTGGTGAAGAGAAGCTGCAGCAGCTGATGGGGTTGTTGAATGACCTGAAGCGCATCGCGCCATAACGCTCTTCTGGTCTTGTAGGAGCGGCCTTGTGCCGCGAATGGGCTGCGCAGCAGCCCCAGCGATTTCTGCGGCGAAGCTCAAATCCTGGGGCCGCTTCGCAGCCCATTCGCGGCACGAGGCCACTCCCACAGGGGACCGCGGCGAGTTACTCAGTACTCCCAGAAGATCCGCTGCAGCTCTTTGCTGTCCTGGGTCTTGGTCATGGCGACCATCGCCAGAATCCGCGCCTTCTGCGGGTTCAGGTCGTGGGCCACGACCCAGTCGTTCTTGTCATCCGGCTGTTCGGCGTTGCGCAGCACGAAACCACCCTGGTTGACGTGCGACGAGCGGATGATCTGCACGCCGTTCTTGCGCAGTTCCTGCAACGCCGGCACCACCCGCGACGACACCGAACCGTTGCCGGTACCGGCATGGATCAGCGCCTTGGCACCGTTCTGCGCCAGTGCCTTGTAGGCGGTGTCGGTCACGTTGCCATAGCCATAGGCAATGTCCACCTGTGGCAGGCTACTGATCTGCTTGATGTCGAACTCGGAATTGACCGTATGGCGCTTGGCCGGCAGGCGGAACCAGTAGGATTTGCCTTCCACCACCATGCCCATCGGGCCCCAGGCGCTCTTGAAGGCTTCGGTCTTGATGTTGACCGACTTGCTCACGTCACGGCCCGACTGGATCTCGTCGTTCATGGTCACCAGCACGCCCTTGCCGCGCGACTGCTTGTCGCCGGCCACGGCCACGGCGTTGTACAGGTTGAGCATGCCGTCGGCAGACATGGCGGTGCCCGGGCGCATCGAGCCGACTACCACGATTGGCTTGTCGGTCTTTTCCACCAGGTTGAGGAAGTAGGCGGTTTCTTCGAGGGTGTCGGTGCCGTGGGTAATGACGATACCGTCGACGTCCTTGCTCTCGGCCAGTTCGGCAACCCGCTTGCCGAGCTTTAGCAAGTCCTCGTTGGTGATGCTTTCAGAGGCGATCTGCATCACCTGCTCGCCGCGTACGTTGGCGATGTCGGCCAGTTCCGGCACGCCGGCAATCAGCTTGTCGATGCCCAGCTTGGCAGCCTGGTAGGTGGCGCTGTTGGCCGCGCTGGCGCCGGCGCCGGCGATGGTGCCGCCAGTGGCGAGGATGACCACGTTGGCCAGCTTCTGCTGGGTTTCGGCTTCTTTGGCAGAGGCGGTGGTTGGCAGGATCAGCAGCAGGGCGAGTGCGCTGGGGGCGAAGGTTTTAAGTGCGGCATTCATCGTTATTGTTCTCTCTCTTCCTAGTGAGATAGTTATTGAGTCGCGCAGGGCTTCAGGCATGTTTCGTACCAGCTTGCGCGGACGGCTCTTTGTGTGGGAGCGGCCTTGCGTCGCGATGGGCGGCGCAGCAGCCCCAGAATGCTGGCTTCAGCACACATTGCCGGGGCTGCTGCGCCGCCCATCGCGACACAAGGCCGCTCCTACAAGGGGCAGTTTTCCATTCGCAATTCCGAACAAGAATAGGAAAAGGTGTTCGGTTTTCCGGAAAAATCTGCATAATCGGCCACAGCAGTGCTTGGCCTCCGAAAGCCAAACGGATTTGACAAACCCCGGTCCTGTTTCCATAGTTAGTCAACGCAAACGTTTGCGATCCGATAAAAAACACAAGATTCGGAGTCATCGTCCATGAAACTGCCGTTCCCCAGTCGTTTGCTGGCCCTCGCTGTCGTTTCCTCCCTTTCCCTCGCCCTGCCATTATCTGCCGCCCATGCCGAAGACAAGCCCAAGGTCGCCCTGGTGATGAAGTCACTGGCCAACGAATTCTTCCGCACCATGGAAGACGGCGCCAAGGACTACCAGAAAACCCACGCCAACGAATTCGACCTGGTCGCCAACGGCATCAAGAACGAGACCGACACTGGCGAACAGATCCGCATTGTCGAGCAGATGGTCAATGCCGGCGCCAAGGCGCTGGTGATTGCCCCGGCTGATTCCAAGGCGCTGGTGTCGGTGGTGAAGAAGGCCATGGACCAGGGCGTGGTGGTGATCAACATCGACAACCGCCTGGACCCTGATCTGCTCAAGAGCAAAGGCATCAGCGTGCCGTTCGTTGGCCCCGACAACCGTAAAGGCGCGCGCCTGGTCGGCGACTACCTGGCCAACGAGAAGCTCAAGGCCGGCGACCAGGTGGGCATCATCGAAGGGGTGCCGACCACCACCAACGCCCAGCAGCGCACCGCCGGCTTCAAGGACGCCATGGATGCCGCGCAGATGAAAATCGTCTCGGTACAAAGCGGCAATTGGGAAATCGACAAAGGCAACGCCGTGGCCGCCGCCATGCTCAACGAATACCCCGAGCTGAAGGCCTTGCTGGCCGGCAACGACAGCATGGCGCTGGGCGCCGTGTCGGCCGTGCGCGCCGCCGGCAAGACCGGCCAGGTGCAAGTGGTGGGCTATGACAACATCAACGCCATCAAGCCGATGCTTGCCGATGGTCGCGTGCTTGCCACCCTCGACCAGGCCGCCAGCCAGCAGGCGGTGTACGGCATCCAGGCTGCGCTGAAAATGGTCAAGGGCGAGAAACCGGATGTGGATGCCGACAACGTCATCCAGACCCCGGTCGAACTCATCACCAAGAAGCCCTGACGCTGCCAGGAGAAACGGCCATGGCTGCATCGGCCAATGACGTGGTGCTGACCGCCAGCGGGCTGGGCAAGACCTACGCCCAGCCCGTGCTCGGCGAGGTCAGCCTGAGCCTGCGCGCCGGCGAAGTGCTGGCCCTGACCGGCGAGAACGGCGCGGGCAAGAGTACGCTGTCCAAGCTCATTAGCGGCCTGGAGGTACCCACCACCGGGCACATGACTTACCGCGGTCAGGCCTACGCGCCTGCCAGCCGCAGCGAGGCCGAGCGCCTAGGTGTGCGCATGGTGATGCAGGAGCTGAACCTGCTGCCGACGCTGACCGTGGCGGAAAACCTGTATCTCGACAACCTGCCAAGCCGTTTCGGCTGGATCAGCCACAAGCGCCTGCGCCAGCTGGCCACCGCCGCCATGGCGCAGGTCGGGCTCGATGCCATCGACCCGGATACCCCGGTGGGCGAACTGGGCATTGGCCATCAGCAGATGGTCGAGATTGCCCGCAACCTGATCGGCGACTGCCATGTGCTGATCTTCGATGAGCCCACCGCGATGCTCACCGCGCGCGAGGTGGAGCTGCTGTTCACCCAGATCGAGCGCCTGCGCCAGCGTGGCGTGGCCATCGTCTACATTTCCCACCGCCTGGAAGAACTGCAGCGTGTTGCACAGCGCATCGTCGTGCTGCGCGACGGCAAGCTGGTGTGCGACGAGCCAATCCAGCGCTACAGCAGTGCGGAGCTGGTCAACCTGATGGTCGGCCGCGAGCTGGGCGAACATATCGACCTGGGCCGCCGGCAGATCGGCGCGCCGTTGCTCAAGGTCGACAAGCTCAGCCGTGCTGACAAGGTGCGCGAGGTGTCGTTTGAGGTCAGGGCAGGGGAGATCTTCGGCATATCCGGCCTGATTGGTGCCGGCCGTACCGAGCTGTTGCGGCTGATCTACGGCGCCGACCGTGCCGACAGTGGCAGCATCGCGCTCGGCCAACCACTACAAACCGTCACCATCGACTCGCCCAAGGCTGCCGTAAAGGCGGGTATCGCGCTGATTACCGAAGACCGCAAAGGCGAGGGCCTGCTGTTGACTCAGTCGATCAGCGCCAACATCGCCTTGGGCAACCTGGGCGCGGTGTCACGCGCTGGCGTGCTTGACGGCCAGGCAGAGCAGGCCTTGGCCGAGCGCCAGATCCAGGCCATGCGCATTCGCAGTGCCGGCGCCCACCAGGTTGTGGGCGAGCTGTCTGGCGGCAACCAGCAGAAGGTGGTGATTGGCCGCTGGCTGGAGCGCGACTGCCAGGTGCTGCTGTTCGACGAGCCCACCCGAGGCATCGACGTGGGTGCCAAGTTCGACATCTATGGCCTGCTGGCCGAACTGGCGCGCCAGGGCAAGGCGCTGGTGGTGGTGTCTAGCGACCTGCGCGAGCTGATGCTGATCTGCGACCGCATCGCCGTGCTGTCGGCCGGTCGCCTGATCGACACCTTCGAGCGTGATCATTGGAGCCAGGACCAGCTGCTGGCCGCAGCCTTTGCCGGTTATCAGAAACGTGACGCACTGCTGCACGATGCAGCCCCCAGGATGGACGCATGAAAACCACCCCGCTCGATAGCCAAGGCGCCGCCCCTGTGCGCCGCAGTGGCACCTACTTTGGCCTGGGCACCTACCTGGGCCTGGCTGGCGCCTTGCTGGCGATGATTGTGTTGTTCTCGTTCCTCAGCAGCCACTTCTGGTCTTACAACACCTTCAGTACCTTGGCCAACCAGATCCCCGACCTGATGGTGCTGGCGGTGGGCATGACCTTTGTGCTGATCATTGGCGGCATCGACCTGTCGGTGGGCTCGGTGCTGGCCCTGGCGGCTTCTGCCGTGAGTGTGGCCATCCTCGGCTGGGGCTGGGACCCGCTGCCGTCGGCGCTGCTGGGCATGGCCGTGGCCGCACTGGCCGGCAGCATTACCGGCGGCGTTACGGTGGCCTGGCGTATTCCATCGTTCATCGTCTCGCTTGGCGTGCTGGAAATGGCCCGCGGCCTGGCCTACCAGTTCACCGACTCGCGCACCGCCTATATCGGCGATGCCTATGCGTGGTTTTCCAACCCGGTTGCCTTTGGTATTTCGCCAGCGTTCATCATTGCCTTGCTGGTGATCGTACTGGCCCATCTGGTGCTGACCCGCACGGTGTTCGGCCGCTACCTGATCGGCATCGGTACCAATGAAGAGGCGGTGCGCCTGGCAGGTATCGACCCGCGCCCGTACAAAGTGCTGGTGTTTGCCCTGATGGGGCTGCTGGCAGGCCTGGCCGCGCTGTTCCAGATATCGCGCCTGGAGGCGGCCGACCCCAATGCCGGCTCCGGCCTGGAGCTGCAGGTAATCGCCGCCGTGGTGATCGGCGGCACCAGCCTGATGGGCGGGCGTGGCTCGGTCATCAGCACCTTCTTTGGCGTACTGATCATCTCGGTACTGGCCGCCGGGCTGGCGCAGATTGGCGCCAGCGAGCCGACCAAACGCATCATCACCGGGGCGGTGATCGTCATCGCCGTGGTGCTCGACACTTACCGCAGCCGGCGTGCAGCCCGGCGGAACTGACAATATGGCAACCATCAAAGACGTCGCGGCACTGGCGGGCATTTCCTACACGACTGTGTCCCATGTACTGAACAAGACCCGACCGGTGAGCGAACATGTGCGGCAGAAGGTTGAAGCCGCCATTATCGAGCTGGACTACGTGCCCAGCGCGGTGGCGCGCTCACTCAAGGCGCGCAGCACGGCCACCATCGGACTGCTGGTGCCCAACAGCGTCAACCCGTACTTCGCCGAGCTGGCGCGGGGCATTGAAGACGCGTGTGAGCGCAACGGCTACTGTGTGATTTTGTGCAACTCCGATGACAACCCACAGAAGCAGCGCAGTTATCTGCGCGTGCTGCTGGAAAAGCGCATCGACGGCCTGGTGGTGGCCTCGGTGGGCCAGGACAGCGACCTGCTGCAAAGCCTGGCCTGCGTGCGCACGCCAATGGTTATCGTCGACCGTGAGCTGGAAGGCGTGGATGCCGACCTGGTGCGCATCGACCACGAACACGGCGCCTACCTGGCCACTCAGCATCTGCTGGAGCTTGGCCACCGCGATGTCGCCTATATTGGCGGCCCGGCAGAAACTGGGGTTACCCAATTGCGTCTGAACGGCTTCCGCCGCGCCATGGCCGAAGCCGGCGTGCCGGTGCTGGGCAGCCGTGTGCTGCACTGCGACTTCACCAGCCCGGGTGGGCACGCAGCAGCAGCGCAGGTGCTGGAGGGTAAACGGCCCACGGCGATTTTTGCCGGCAACGACATGATCGGTTTCGGCGTGCTGCGTGCTGCGGCCGAACGCAATATCAGCGTGCCCGGCGAGCTGTCGGTGATCGGCTTCGACGACATCGAGCTGAGCCGCTACGTGTATCCGCCGTTGACCACCGTGGGCCAGTCGATTCGCGAGCTGGGCGAGAGCGCCGCCTCACTGTTGCTGACACGTATAGGAACACCCCGGCAAGGCGCGGCGGAGCAACGCATTGTGGCCCCGCGCATCGTGCTGCGTGAGTCCACCGGGCCGCGCCCGGACTTGTTCAACGATTACCGCTAACGCTAAGGAAACGTCATGAATGCCAAGGTTGTGGTGGTCGGCAGCCTCAATATGGACCTGGTGGCCCGCGCCCAGCGCCTGCCCCGGGCCGGCGAAACACTCCCCGGCGAAAGCTTTTTCACCGTGCCGGGCGGCAAAGGCGCAAACCAGGCCGTGGCGGTGGCGCGGCTCGGCGGCAGCGTGGCAATGATCGGCAATGTGGGTGACGATGACTATGGCCGGCAACTGCACCGGGCCCTGTATGTCGAGGGCATCGATTGCCAGGGCGTCAGCACCTGCCCAGGGGTGTCCAGCGGTGTGGCACTGATTACCGTGGATGCTGCCAGCCAGAACTGCATCGTCATCATTCCTGGCGGCAACGGCCTGCTGACGCCGCAGTCGGTACAGCGCTTTGATGCGTTGCTGCAGGCGGCCGAGGTGGTCATCTGCCAGCTGGAAGTGCCGGCCGACACCGTGGCCTGGACCCTGACGAGGGCGCATGAACTGGGCAAACAGGTGATCCTGAACCCGGCGCCGGCCACCGGCCCCTTGCCGGCGGACTGGTTTGCGCGCATCGATTACCTCACCCCTAACGAAAGCGAGGCCGAAGCCCTGACCGGGGTGCCGGTGACCGACCAGGACAGCGCCCGGCGCGCCGGTGAGCGCTTGCTGCAGCTGGGGGCGGGCAAAGTGATCATCACCTTGGGCGCGCAAGGGGCTTTGCTGGTGACTGCCAAGGGCCACCAGCATTTCCCGGCGCCTGTGGTGCAACCGCTGGACACCACTGCTGCGGGCGATACTTTCATTGGCGGCTTCGCTGCGGGGCTGGTTCGGGGGCTGGAGGAGGGCGAGGCCATTGCCTTTGGCCAGCGTGCCGCCGCCTTGTCGGTTACCCGTGCCGGTGCCCAGCCGTCCATTCCCTACCTGGCGGAGCTGACACCATGAAGAAAACCCCCTTGCTGAACGTTGCCCTGTCGCGGGTCATTGCCGGCATGGGGCATGGCGATATCCTGGTGATCGGCGATGCCGGGCTGCCGGTGCCGCCTGGCGTGGAAATGATCGACCTTGCCATCACGCCCGGTCTGCCGGATTTCGCCAGTGTGTTGCGGGTAGTGCTGAGCGAGTTGCAGGTAGAGCGGCATGTGCTGGCTGAAGAAATGCAGAAAGTAGTGCCGCCTGCGCTGGTCGAGATCGAGCGGTTGAAGGGCAAGCTGGGCAAGCGCGAATGGCTGAGCCATGAAGATTTCAAGGTGCTGTCGCGCAGTGCCCGCGCGGTGGTGCGTACCGGTGAGTGCCAGCCCTACAGCAACATCGCCCTCATCTCCGGCGTCACTTTCTGAACCCGGGGGCTTTGCCCCCGATCGCCGGCAAGCCAGCTCCCACAGGGATGTCGCGCTGTACCTGTGGGAGCTGGCTTGCCGGCGATTGGGCCGCAGCGCGGCCCCGGAACCCTCTACCCAGGCAACAGGAGTGCCCCTATGCTCAAACCCCTGCTACAAGGAATCGCCTTCATGGCCACAGCCACCACCCTCCAGGCGGCCCCCATCGACTTGATCATCGACACCGACCCCGGCGCCGACGACGTGGTCGCGCTGTTCCTGGCCATGGCCTCGCCTGACGAGCTCAATATCCGTGCCATCACCACCGTGGCCGGCAACGTGCGCCTGGATAAAACCTCGCGCAACGCCCGCTTGGCCCGCGAATGGGCGGGCCGCGAAGACATTCCTGTGTATGCCGGCGCCGGCCGCCCACTGGTGCGCACACCCATCTACGCCGCCGATGTTCATGGCGAAGAAGGCCTTACCGGTGTGCAGGTGCACGAGCCGAAAGCGGCCCTGGCCCAGGGTAATGCCGTGCAATACCTGGTGGATACCCTCGGCGCAGCCAAACCGCACAGCATCACCGTGGCCATGCTCGGCCCGCAGACCAATCTGGCCCTGGCATTGATCCAGCGCCCGGACATCGCCCAGGGCATCAAGGAGGTGGTGGTCATGGGCGGCGCCCACTTCAATGGCGGCAACATCACCCCGGCAGCAGAATTCAACCTCTACGCAGACCCGCACGCCGCCGAAGTGGTGCTGGCCAGCGGTGTACCACTCACCTACCTGCCGCTGGACGTCACCCACAAGCTGCTGACCAGCGACGCCCGCCTGAAACAACTGGCAGCCGTGAACAATCAGGCCAGCAAGCGCGTGGTCGATATCCTCAATGCCTACATCACCCACGACATGGACCTGTACGGCATGCCCGGGGGCCCGGTGCATGACGCCAGCGTCATTGCCTACCTGTTAAAGCCAGAGCTGTTCAGCGGCCGACGCATCCATATGAGCATCGACAGCCGTGAAGGCCCGACCTTCGGCCAGACCATTGCCGACTGGTACGGCGTACTCAAGCAGCCGGCGAATGTGCTGTGGGTGGAGCAGGGCGATGCCCAGGGGCTGTTCGACCTGCTCAGCACACGTCTGGCGCGATTGGAATAGCCGCGTGCGGCGCGTAGCGCTCGAACACCTGGTCGATGAAGCTGCGTGCCGCCTCGGCGCCGTTGTCCCGTACCAACAGGTCGATGGCGATCAACAGCAATTCTTCCGGTGTGCCAGGGCTGTACGCGCTCTGGCCCTCGGCCCATTTGACCTTGATGTCGGCATCGATGCTGTGGGTACTCATGAAAAGCTCTCGCTGGGGGCCCGGAACGAAGGGGGAGCACCTGACCCTGGTGCTCGATGGAGGCGGGATGCGCTCCACTTCTTGCAGCAAATCATGGCTTTGCGCCAGTGACCGTGCGCGCTAAGCATATGGCAAACGCAGGGGGTTGTGCAAAATCCGGTCACGATTGCTTTTCGCCTCGGTGCTAGAGTTCAGGCAGACTTGACCGGTTTTGCAACGAATACTGAGCGGAGCTGTCGGAACAGACAGTTCCCGGACCCATTTAGGAGGCTTCATGTTCCGTACCCGTGCTTACCTGGCAACCCTGGCGGTGGCTGCTGTCCTGGCTGGTTGCAGCACAGGTGGCAACGCTGGTGGCGATGCGCCGGCCGCATCGGCTGGCAACGATGGCCGCTGCGAAGCCAGCGGCGCCGATTTTGCCATTGGCAAACCAGGCAGCGCCGAGCTGCTGGAGCAGGCGCGCAAGGGCAGTGGCTCGCAGACAGCACGCATCCTCAAGCCGCACGATGTAGTAACCCTGGAATACCGCTCCGACCGCCTGAACCTGAACGTGGACGAGCAAGGCAAGGTAACCCGCGTCAACTGCGGTTGATGCAGCTCCAAAGGCCCATGCGGCCCCTGTAGCAGCGGCCTCGTGCCGCGAAAGGGCCGCAAAGAGCAGCGTATACCGCCTGGTAAGCGCCCATAAAAAAACCCGCCACAAGGGCGGGTTTTTTCACAGCTTCCGAATTACTCCGGACGAACCTGTGCAGCCTGCATGCCCTTCTGACCGCGCTCGGCGACGAAGGAAACTTGCTGACCTTCTTTCAGGCTCTTGAAGCCGTCGGATTCGATGGCCTTGAAGTGAACGAACAGGTCGTCGCCGCCGCCTTGTGGGGTGATGAAGCCGAAGCCTTTCTCATCATTGAACCATTTGACGGTGCCGGTTTGGCGATTGGACATGGGATGAATCTCCAGAAACTTGAAATTTTTCGAAGTGCCTAGACGCCTGAGCTGTCTGGCACAGATGACATCATAGTCTAATTCTGCGGAACTAGCGCCTTTTACCTTCACCGGATGTTGATCCAGCGCAAAATAATCGTCAGCCACCACCGGCTTTAAGGTTTCAGCGCTTCGGTGCGCAGGCCTGTTGTACCACGGTCTGGGCCTTCTGCATCAGCTTGGCGTCAACGCCATCCTTGCTGTCCAGGTCGGCAATCTCGGCGTCGGTGAAATTCTTTTTGATCGCTTGTGCGCCGCAGTCGCAGTGTTTTTTTGCGGTGGCAGCGTCAACGCCCTGGCTGCCGGCCACTTGCGTGCACTGGGCGGTGTAGGCGGCCTCCTTCCCGGCTGGGAAGTTGCCGGCGTTCGCAGCCACGGGCAGCAGCAGGGCGCCAGCGGCCGCCAGGGCCAGAAGAGACGGAACTCGCATAACCAGTTACTCCTTGGGTTAAGGTCTCATCAAGAGTAGGTTGCTTCCCAAAGTCTGAGCGGTATTTTTCCGCGTTAGTTCACCGCTGCGGTGCAATTTCCAAATATTTCTGCCTGGGGTGCAACCCGCGTGCTAGCATGCTCGGCTTGTGGTCGCGCTGTGCCGGCTGCAGCTATCTTTTTTCTTTCCAGTCACTCTGGTTCGTCCCTTGCAAGCCGAAAGGCTTCTGCCACTGTGAGGCAGGCTTCCTTATAAAGGAGGGCAGGTCGGATCTTGTACTGGCTCATCCCAACCCACGTGACCTTTGGTAGGGGTCACCACTAGGAGAGGAGGCGCCATGCCCACTATTACTCTTCCCGATGGCAGTCAACGTTCGTTTGATCACGCCGTATCCGTAGCCGACGTTGCCGCTTCCATCGGCGCCGGCCTGGCCAAGGCCACCGTCGCCGGCAAGGTCGACGGCAAACTGGTCGATGCTTGCGACCTGATCAGTCACGACGCCACCCTGCAGATCATCACCCCTAAAGATGAAGAGGGACTGGAGATCATCCGTCACTCGTGCGCCCACCTGGTCGGCCACGCGGTGAAGCAGCTGTACCCGACCGCCAAGATGGTGATCGGCCCGGTTATCGACGAAGGCTTCTATTACGACATCGCCTACGAGCGCCCCTTCACCCCTGAAGACATGGCCGCCATCGAAAAGCGCATGATGGAGCTGATCGAGAAAGACTACGACGTGGTCAAGAAAGTGACCCCGCGCGCCGAAGTCATCGACGTGTTCAAGGCCCGTGGCGAAGACTACAAGCTGCGCCTGGTCGAAGACATGCCGGATGAGCAGGCCATGGGCCTGTACTACCACGAAGAATACGTCGACATGTGCCGCGGCCCGCACGTGCCGAACACCCGCTTCCTCAAGGCATTCAAGCTGACCAAGCTGTCCGGTGCCTACTGGCGCGGTGATGCCAAGAACGAGCAGCTGCAGCGCGTGTACGGCACTGCCTGGGCCGACAAGAAGCAGCTGGCCGCCTACGTTCAGCGCATCGAAGAAGCCGAAAAACGCGACCACCGCAAGATCGGCAAGCAGCTCGACCTGTTCCACCTGCAGGAAGAAGCCCCGGGAATGGTGTTCTGGCACGCCAACGGCTGGACCGTGTACCAGGTACTTGAGCAGTACATGCGTCAGGTTCAACGCGCCAACGGCTACCTGGAAATCAAGACCCCGCAGGTTGTCGACCGCATTCTCTGGGAGCGTTCCGGCCACTGGTCCAACTACGCCGAGAACATGTTCACCACTTCGTCGGAAAGCCGTGACTATGCGGTAAAACCGATGAACTGCCCGTGCCACGTGCAGGTGTTCAACCAGGGGCTGAAAAGCTACCGCGACCTGCCGCTGCGCCTGGCCGAGTTCGGTGCCTGCCACCGTAACGAGCCGTCCGGCGCCCTACATGGCATCATGCGTGTGCGTGGCTTCGTACAGGATGACGCGCACATCTTCTGCACCGAAGAACAGGTGAAGAAAGAAGCCGCCGACTTCATCAAGCTGACCCTGGACGTGTACAAGGACTTCGGCTTCAGCGACATCGCCATGAAGCTGTCCACTCGTCCGGCCAAGCGTGTTGGTTCCGAAGAGCTGTGGGACCGTGCCGAAAGCGCACTGGCCGACGCCCTGAACGAATCGGGCCTTGAGTGGGAATACCAGCCAGGCGAGGGCGCCTTCTACGGCCCGAAAATCGAGTTTACCCTGCGCGACTGCCTCGGCCGTAACTGGCAGTGTGGTACCCTGCAGTACGACCCGAACCTGCCAGAGCGTCTGGACGCCAGCTACATCGCCGAAGACAACAGCCGTGTTCGCCCGGTCATGCTGCACCGTGCCATCCTCGGTTCGTTCGAGCGCTTCATCGGCATGCTGATCGAGCACTACGCTGGCGTGTTCCCGGCGTGGCTGGCGCCGACCCAGGCGGTGATCATGAATATCACCGACAAACAGGCCGATTTCGCCCTCGAGGTTGAGAAATCTCTGAACGGTAGCGGTTTCCGTGCCAAGTCGGACTTGAGAAATGAGAAGATCGGCTTTAAAATCCGCGAGCATACTTTGCTCAAGGTCCCGTACCTTTTGGTTATAGGGGATCGCGAAGTCGAAACGCAGACCGTTGCAGTGCGTACTCGCGAAGGCGCAGACCTGGGCTCCATGCCCGTCGCCCAATTCGCTGAGCTTCTGACACAAGCGGTTTCCCGGCGTGGTCGCCAAGAATCGGAGTAATGACTATTAAGCGTGAAATGAGAAACGATAAGCGTGCTGTACCGAAGGCCCCGATCAACGAGAATATCTCGGCCCGCGAGGTTCGGTTAATTGGCGCAGACGGCGAGCAGGTTGGCATCGTCTCGATTGATGAAGCGCTGCGTATCGCTGATGAAGCGAAGCTGGATCTGGTAGAAATCTCTGCAGACGCGGTACCACCGGTCTGCAAGGTCATGGACTACGGCAAGCACCTCTTCGAGAAGAAGAAGCAGGCCAACGAAGCCAAGAAAAACCAGAAGCAGATCCAGATCAAAGAAATCAAGTTTCGTCCAGGGACGGAGGATGGGGATTACCAGGTAAAACTACGCAACCTGGTACGTTTCCTTACCGATGGGGACAAGGCCAAGATCTCTCTGAGATTCCGTGGTCGTGAGATGGCCCACCAGGAGCTGGGCATGGAGCTGTTGAAGCGGGTTGAAGCTGACCTGCTTGAATACGGCACCGTTGAGCAGCATCCGAAGATGGAAGGACGCCAGCTTATGATGGTCATCGCCCCCAAAAAGAAGAAGTAATCTCCCGGGCACGGCAGGCCTGATGATTATTGTGTAATTTTTTTCGAATGCGGAGTTCAACATGCCAAAAATGAAAACCAAGAGCGGTGCTGCGAAGCGCTTCCTGAAGACAGCTTCGGGCTTCAAGCACAAGCACGCTTTCAAGAGCCACATCCTGACCAAAATGTCGACCAAGCGTAAGCGTCAACTGCGCGGTGCCAGCTTGCTGCACCCGTCTGACGTGGCAAAAGTCGAGCGCATGCTGCGCGTTCGTTAATTCTGGTTAAGATAGAGGAAGTTACTCATGGCTCGTGTTAAGCGTGGCGTCATCGCTCGTAAGCGTCACAAGAAAATTCTGAAACTGGCTAAAGGTTACTACGGTGCACGCTCGCGCGTATTCCGCGTAGCCAAGCAAGCGGTCATCAAGGCAGGCCAATACGCCTACCGCGACCGTCGCCAGAAGAAGCGTCAGTTCCGCGCACTGTGGATCGCTCGTATCAACGCCGGTGCTCGCAACAACGGTCTGTCCTACAGCCGTCTGATTGCTGGCCTGAAAAAGGCTTCGATCGAAATCGACCGTAAGGTTCTGGCCGATCTGGCAGTGAACGAAAAAGCGGCGTTTGCTGCGATTGTCGAGAAAGCTAAAGCCGTTCTGGCTTAAGTACCCGCGACAATCACCCGGCGGCGCTAGCGCCGTCGGGCATTGAACGTCATCGATAGGGGAAGAGCCTTCAAAGCTCTTCCCCTATTTTCGTATCTGGAGTCTGTACATGGAAAACCTGGATGCGCTGGTCTCCCAAGCCCTAGAGGCCGTGGAGCGCGCTGAAGACATCAATGCCCTGGAACAGATCCGGGTTAATTATCTCGGCAAGAAGGGCGAGCTGACCCAGGTGATGAAGACCCTGGGCAACCTGCCAGCCGAAGAGCGGCCGAAAGTCGGCGCGCTGATCAACGACGCCAAAGAGCGCGTCACCGTTGTGCTCAATGCCCGCAAGGCCGCCTTTGAAGAAGCCGAGCTCAGCGCTCGCCTGGCTGCCGAATGCATTGACGTCACCCTGCCAGGCCGCGGCCAGGCCACCGGTGGCTTGCACCCGATCACCCGTACACTCGAGCGCATCGAGCAGTTCTTCACCCACATCGGCTACGGCATTGCCGAAGGCCCAGAGGTCGAAGACGACTACCACAACTTCGAAGCGCTCAACATCCCCGGCCACCACCCGGCCCGGGCGATGCACGACACCTTCTACTTCAATGCCAACATGCTGCTGCGTACCCACACCTCGCCGGTGCAGGTGCGGACCATGGAGTCCACCCAGCCGCCCATCCGCATTGTGTGCCCGGGCCGCGTATACCGCTGCGACTCGGATATCACCCACTCGCCGATGTTCCACCAGGTCGAAGGCCTGCTGATCGATCGCGATATCAACTTCGCCGACCTCAAGGGCACCATCGAAGAATTCCTGCGCGTATTCTTCGAAAAAGAACTGGCGGTGCGTTTCCGCCCATCGTTCTTCCCCTTCACCGAGCCCTCCGCCGAAGTCGACATCCAGTGCGTGATGTGTTCCGGCAACGGCTGCCGCGTGTGCAAGCAAACCGGCTGGCTGGAAGTGATGGGCTGCGGCATGGTGCACCCAAGCGTGCTGCGCATGTCCGGCATCGACCCTGAAGAGTTCCAGGGCTTCGCCTTCGGCATGGGCGCCGAGCGCCTGGCCATGCTGCGCTATGGCGTCAACGATTTGCGTCTGTTCTTCGATAACGACCTGCGGTTCCTTGCCCAATTCCGCTAGGCCCAATCGACGCACATTCTAGGAGAACAGCATGAAATTCAGTGAACAGTGGCTGCGCGGTTGGGTAAACCCGCAAGTCTCCCGTGACGAACTGGTCGCCCGCCTGTCCATGGCCGGCCTCGAAGTCGACAGCGTTACCCCCGCTGCCGGCCAGTTCAGCGGCATTGTTGTGGGCGAAATCCTCGCCACCGAACAGCACCCGGACGCCGACAAGCTGCGCGTATGCCAGGTGACCAACGGCCAGGAAACCTTCCAGGTCGTGTGCGGCGCGCCTAACGCCCGCCCAGGCATCAAGGTCCCGTTTGCCATGATCGGTGCCGAGCTGTCTGGCGACTTCAAGATCAAAAAGGCCAAGCTGCGCGGCGTCGAGTCCTTCGGCATGCTGTGCTCGGCGGCCGAGCTGGAAATCAGCGAAGAGAACGACGGCCTGCTGGAACTGGCGGCTGATGCCCCGGTTGGCGAGAACATTCGCACCTACCTGAGCCTGGACGACGCCAGCATCGAAATCGGCCTGACGCCGAACCGCGGTGACTGCCTGTCCATCGCCGGCCTGGCCCGTGACGTCAGCGCCCTGTACGACACCCCGGTCACCCGCCCGGTGGTGCCTGCCGTAGCGCCTGCCCACGACGAAGTGCGCCCGGTCGAAGTCAGCGCCCCAGCTGCCTGCCCGCGCTACCTGGGCCGCGTTATCCGTAACGTCGACCTCAGCAAGCCGACCCCACTGTGGATGGTCGAACGCCTGCGCCGCAGCGACGTGCGCAGCATCGACGCCGCCGTCGACATCACCAACTACGTGATGCTCGAACTCGGCCAGCCGATGCACGCCTTTGACCTGGCTGAAATCAACGGCGGTATCCGCGTACGCATGGCTGAAGAGGGCGAAAAGCTCGTCCTGCTCGACGGCCAGGAAGTTGCCCTGCGCGCCGACACCCTGGTAATCGCCGACCACACCCGCGCCCTGGCCATCGCCGGCGTCATGGGTGGCGAGCACAGCGGTGTGAACACCGAAAAAACCCGCGACCTGTTCCTGGAAAGCGCCTTCTTCGAGCCGATTTCCGTCGCCGGTAAAGCCCGTTCCTACGGCTTGCACACCGATGCCTCGCACCGCTACGAGCGCGGCGTCGACTCGCAGCTGGCCCGCGAAGCCATCGAGCGCGCCACCCAGCTGCTGCTGGACATCGTCGGCGGCGAAGCCGGCCCTGTGGTCGAAGCTGTCAGCGAACAGCACCTGCCGCAAGTGGCCCCGGTTACCCTGCGCGCCGAACGCATCACCCAGATGCTCGGCATGGAAATGGACCCAGCCCAGGTCGAGCAACTGCTCAACGCCCTGGAACTGACCACGACCAAGAGTGGCGGCTCTGAAGGTGTAGCGCAGTGGACCGTCAACGTCCCAAGCCACCGCTTCGACATCAGCCTGGAAGTGGACCTGATCGAAGAGCTGGCCCGCCTGTACGGCTACAACAACCTGCCGGTTCGCTACCCGCAAGCCCGCCTGGCCCCACAGGGCAAGCCGGAAACCCGCGGTGACTTGCCAACCCTGCGCCGCCTGCTGGTTGCGCGCGGCTACCAGGAAGCCATCACCTACAGCTTCATCGACCCGAAACTGTTCGAACTGTTCAGCCCGGGCGTAGAGCCGCTGTTGCTGGCCAACCCCATCTCCAGCGACATGGCCGCCATGCGTGCGTCCCTGTGGCCGGGCCTGGTCAAGGCACTGCAGCACAACCTGAACCGCCAGCAAGACCGCGTGCGCCTGTTCGAAAGCGGCCTGCGCTTCGTCGGCCAACTGGGTGACCTGCAGCAACAGCCTATGATCGCCGGCGTCATCACCGGTAGCCGCCTGCCAGAAGGCTGGGCCAACGGCCGCGACGGCGTCGACTTCTTCGACGTCAAAGCCGACGTGGAAGCCCTGCTGGGCTACTCCGGCGCCCTGAGCGACTTCACCTTCAGCGCCGGCAAACACCCCGCCCTGCACCCAGGCCAGACTGCCGCCATCGAGCGTGACGGCAAACTGGTTGGCTACCTTGGCGCCATCCACCCAGAGCTGGCCAAAGCCCTGGGCCTGGACCGCCCGGTGTTCCTGTTCGAGCTGGTGCTGGGCGACGTGGTCGAAGGCCGCCTGCCGAAATTCAGCGAGCTGTCCAAGTTCCCGGAAACCCGTCGTGACCTGGCTTTGATTGCAGGACGTGATGTAGCTTCTAGCGCGGTGCTTGAATTAATTCGTGACAATGCAGGCGAATGGCTCACAGACCTCAGGCTGTTTGATGTCTACCAAGGTAAAGGCATTGATCCTGATAGAAAAAGCCTTGCCGTTGGCTTGACCTGGCAGCATCCATCGCGCACTCTTAACGACGATGAGGTGAACACTACCCTGCAAAACATCCTCACCTCGCTCGAACAAAGGTTGAACACCACGTTAAGGAAATAACGGCATGGGTGCTCTGACGAAAGCTGAGATGGCCGAAAGGCTGTACGAGGAGCTGGGGCTTAACAAGCGTGAGGCCAAGGAGCTGGTCGAGCTGTTTTTCGAAGAAATTCGGCACGCACTTGAAGAGAACGAGCAGGTCAAGCTGTCCGGTTTCGGCAACTTCGACCTTCGCGACAAGCGCCAGCGGCCGGGCCGCAACCCCAAGACAGGGGAAGAGATCCCGATCACTGCACGGCGCGTCGTCACCTTTCGTCCAGGGCAGAAGTTGAAGGCCCGGGTTGAGGCCTATGCTGGAACCAAGCCATAACGACGAACTGCCCCCCATACCGGGCAAACGCTACTTCACCATTGGTGAAGTGAGTGAGTTGTGTGCTGTAAAGCCACACGTGCTGCGGTATTGGGAGCAGGAGTTCGACCAGCTTAACCCTGTGAAGCGGCGGGGGAACCGGCGGTATTACCAGCGGCAGGATGTGCTGATGATCCGCCAGATTCGTGCGCTGCTTTATGACCAGGGGTTCACCATTGGCGGGGCGCGGTTACGGCTCTCCAGTGATGAGGCTAAGGATGAGTCCAGCCAGTACAAGCAGCTGATTCGGCAGATGATTGTTGAGTTGGAGGATGTGCTGGTGGTTTTGAAGAAGTGAGATCTTTCCGATAGGTGGAATTTTTTTAAGAAAAAGCTTCCACTTATCAGATGGTTAGGGTACATTCTTCAACGTCCTCAGCAACATTGAAGACATGCTTCAAAGCCCAGTCGGGGCGTAGCGCAGCCCGGTAGCGCACTTGCATGGGGTGCAAGGGGTCGAGTGTTCGAATCACTCCGTCCCGACCAAAAAACTCCAAAGAATCCAGTCACTTAGCGGTGGCTGGATTTTTTTATGCCTTTAAGTTTTTCGGTAATGGTCATTTTTGCCCCACTTTTTGCCCCACCGAAGATTTTTGATGCCTCGCGCATTTTTTGATTCCCCGCACCGTGGTGCTAGCGATAACCACGTGCCTTGGCCGTGAGCCAGTGAGAATCTGGATTAAATTGTTGGGTCGGAGAATTAGAAGCCCGCTTCGCTCCCGTTGACTGCCATGCGTTTTGCCTCAGTCTGTGTCTCTGAGGTATGCCGAGGGTGTGTCGTAGCGATGCTGTCTAGTAGGCATGGGGTGAGGGGAGGTATCGCTAAACGATTTATGAGTTCGAATGCCTACGCTTCCGCCACCAATTTTCATTAAAGCCCTGATTTTTCAGGGCTTTTTTGTGCTTGGACGTTTTTGGTCCCCCATCTAGTCCCCCATTTTTACTTCGGCTTCCTCTGGCCTTCTGCGGGTTCTGGTGGACATATCTTCTTCTTGGCCCACTGTCTCACGTCAGAAAAAGTGGCTGGCCTGTAGTCACCATCACCTGTAAAGCCTCCGCTAAGGAGGCACCTCTGTTGGGCGCTGAAGGACACTGTGGGCTATGCCTAGGGCACTCTTGCGGCTTCCGGTTGGCGTAAGCGTACTGGCAGAATAATCTCAACTATTCTGGCTCCTCTGATTATGTGAACTAAGCTTTAAGGTTTTTCTACAGCTCAGGAAACGTCCGTGATCCTAACCAAAGCCGCAGTAGGGTCCTACCGCTCAATCAACACATCGCAAAGCGTCGCCATCGACCCTGATGTCACTGTCCTCGTCGGCATGAACGAGGCAGGTTCCCTTCCCGTTCCTTCGCTCGCTTCGCGAGTGACTCTCTCTGGCAGGATTGACCCGAAATCATCTGCCTCGACGTCACGTTGAATGGATATAGCGGCACTGTGCGTACCGCTCATCATTGAAGGGGCTGTCCGGGGGTGAGACACGTGCTAATTAAGGTCAGCAAGGTGCCCTATCAATTGGTTCGCAAATTTTTGGGCTGCGGTGGAAAGGGTCCTACCCTTGAGCTGGGCCAGTACGACTCTTAGCGGTTCTAAATCGAGATGACTAATTGGGCATGCATGAATACGGTCATCGGTTTTGGGGATGCTGCTCAGTGGTAGGAAGGTGATTGCTGACTCCCTTATGATAAAGCTCCGTAGAAACGCCAATGAGTCTGACTCGACCGCAATATCGAAGGCCAAATGACGTTGCACTAAGGCGCCATCTAGATGAGCACGGATAGCCAACGACTGCGCTGGCATCGCGACCGAGTACTCACAGCACTCACGTAAGCGCACTTCTTTGAGAGCAGCCAGAGGATGATCGTTTCTTACTACTGCACACAAAGGCTGCTTCTTAACGATGAGCTCAAGCAGTTCGGGGGCGGGGGGAGGGTCGATGAGCAGGGCAAGGTCGGCTTCGTAGTTTACCAAGGTGCCTATGCCGCGCAGGTTGTCGCGGCCCTCAACTGAGAAAGTCACCTTAGGGTGCTCTCGCCGGTACGAGGCTATCTCTTCAGGTAGAACGCTATCAACAAATGCCTGAGCCGCTGCTACGGATACATGGCCTCGTCGTAACCCCCCCAGATCGGAGATCTTCGTCAGTAGTAATTCAAAGTCAGCGTTTTGGTTTTGGATATGACGCATGAGGAGCTCGCCAGCGTCGGTTAACCTCATACCTTGAGGCAGTCGCTCGAAAATAGTGGTACCCAGCTCTTCCTCAAAATCCTGAATTTTCCTCGTCAGGGCTGAAGGCGTCAGATGCAGATGTTCAGCAGCTTTACGAATCGAGCCTCGACGTGCGACGTCAGCAATGCATCGATAGAGGTGTAGATGTCTCATAGGAGGAGTTCTTACCTAGCGTTCACAAATGGGCAACACCAAAGCGATTTTTCGTCTCGAAATGATGCCTCATGTCGCTGCTGCGATCTACCAGGGCAACGGGGGAGCTTGCTCAAGGTTTCTCCTAGGTGTCTCTAAAGTCTGAGTCTGTTTGCGCTTATAGCTTGTTGCATTTTAGGCAACACCCCGATCATTAATCAGCACTATGCGGCGTAAAACCTACGCGCCTAGACTCGCACACCCCTCAGGATTTGGGGTGTGCAGATGCACGGACATTTGCAGCGGTTGCAATGAGCGGTCACCACAAAAATAACTAGGTGAAATATGAGCATTTCGGCGAGTAGGACACGTATGCCCGCACTGCGCGGTTCTTTCCGCTTAGGGTTGGCATGGCAAATTGCTTTGGGCTTGGTCATAGGTGTAGTAGCTGGAGTAGTACTCAGCCATTACCCTGAGACGCGAAGCTCGGTGATCACTGAATATTTCCAGCCTGCTGGTGATTTGTTTATCCGCATGATCAAAATGGTGGTGGTGCCCATCGTTTTCACCAGCATGGTCGTAGGTATTGCCGGCGTTGGCGATGGTAAGTCCTTGGGGCGAATCGGCCTCAAGACCATCATCTACTTCGAAATCATCACAACGATCGCGATTGTCTTGGGCTTGGTCTTTGGCAATATCCTGCAGCCAGGTGCGGGTACTGATATCTCCCAACTGGGTCACGCAGATGTTTCGAAGTTCCAGCAGGCAGCTGCAGGTGCAGCGCAAAGCCATGGTTTCATGAGCCTGATTCTGGGGATTATCCCAGAAAACATTCTGGCCTCGATGTCGCGCGGCGAATTGCTGCCGGTACTGTTTTTCTCCGTTCTGTTTGGCCTGGGCCTGCAAAGCGTTCCGAAAGACATTCGCCAGCCCGTTATCGACACGCTGCGCGGTGTTTCTGACGCGATGTTCAAGGTGACCGGGATGGTTATGCGCTATGCGCCCATCGGGGTTGCGGCACTCATCACCGTAACGGTGGCGAATTTCGGCTTCAGCTCGCTGCTTCCGCTCTTGAAACTGGTCTCTGTGACTTACCTTGCCATCATCGTGTTCACGCTCGTTGTGCTCGGGGTTACGGCTCGCCTGTTCGGCTTCAACATTTTCACCCTGCTGCGCATTATCAAGAACGAATTGTTGATCGCCTTCACCACTTGCAGTTCGGCCACCGTGCTACCGCAACTGATGAAGAAAATGGAGGATTACGGCTCTCCCAAGGCTATCACCACCTTCGTCGTTCCGACTGGTTACGTTTTCAACCTGGATGGCGCTTCGGTCTACCTGGGCATCGGTACGCTCTTCGTGGCACAGCTCTATGGGATTGAACTGGGTCTGCAGGAACAGATAGTTCTGGTGTTGACCATGGTCATCACCTCCAAGGGAGCGGCAGGTGTGCCAGGTTTCATGTTCGTAATCCTGCTGGCCACACTCTCCAGCGCCGGCTTGCCGCTTGAGGGGCTAGCCTTCATTGCAGGTATCGACCGTTTCCTGGACATGGGGCGAACCGCATTGAATGTCATTGGTAACGCATTGGCGGCGCTGGTCATTTCCAAATGGGAAGGCAATTACGACGAAGAAAAAGGGCGGGCGTACCTGAAGTCGCTCAAAAGCAGCAACCCGTCTAACTGAAGTTAGACGCCCAGTACCTAGAGAGTCCTTCTCATGAATCTGAATGACGTAAAAAACCTGTTCGATACCCTGCCGCGCAAAAACGTCGGTTTCTACCCAACGCCGTTCCACAAGTTGCACAACCTGTCACGTCTTGAAGGCATCAACCTGTTTCTGAAGCGCGAAGACATGGCCGGCCCAGGGGCGCTCAGCGGCAGCAAAATGCGGGTGGCTGAACTCATCCTAGGGCAGGCCCTCAAGGATGGTGTGGACACGATTATTACCCAAGGTGCTTACCTCACCAACTCGGGCATGCAGTTCGCAACTGCAGCTTTGGTTGCAGGCATCACGCCGATCCTTTTCTTGACTCGCGATGAGCCGCAGCACGGTGAGTTGTCCGAGTATCGTGGCAATCTGCTGCTGGACAAGCTGATGGGCGTTGAGACGCACTATCTGGCCGCCCCTGGCAGTGCCTACGTAAACCGCCCTGACGACAAGCAGCGTGTCCTGGATGCCATGAACGCTCGCAAGGCCGAGCTCGAGGCCCAGGGTCGTAAAGTGCTCATCGTTCCTACCGGTGGTGCTTATCCCACCGGCTTCGCAGGTCATGTCCTGACCTTCGTCGAAATGATCGAGCAGGCCCGTGCGGCAGGCGTCGAACTGGATTACATCTACCACACCACCGGTACCGGAACCGCTCTGCCTGGCATGCTGGCCGCCAAGCTCTTGACCGGACATCCAGTGAAATTCCGCTCAATTTCGATCTCTCACTATCAACCAGATTTCTGGATCAACGAGTCGATCATCGCCGAGCGTGTTCGCCACATCTTTGAGTCCTTTGGTATCGAGCCGCCGTCTCTTGAAACCATCCTCAGCGAAATAGAAGTCGATAATCGCTTTATTGGCGAAAACTACGCCGTACCGTCTCAGGAAAGTGTCGACGCCATCCGTTGTTTGGCTCAGGCCGAGGGTGTCTTCCTGGGCCCCGTGTACACCGGTAAAGGGTTTGCCGGCCTGCTCGACCACATCCGTACAGGCAAGGTGGCGCCGGGCAGCAATGTCGCCTTCCTGCACACAGGTGACACCGCCAACCTGTTCGAGGTTTCTGGGGTCGTGGGTGACTTCATCCACGAGACGCCGCCGGTAAGCCGCTGAAAAACTTCCTGGGCTGTCGAGCCTGATGCAGTGCAGCTACCTCAGTCTCGATTGAGGGAGTAGCTGCACTCGCGTGAACAAGCAACACTGGAGAATAGGGTGAACAAGGTATCCGTTGGGAATGCCTCGGCGGCGCACCGCGACGCCGCCGGCAGTGCTTCCATAAGCCTGAGCCTCACTTTGATCATGGCGATCGCATGCGGTATGTCGGTTGCCAACATCTACTACAACCAGCCCATGCTGGAACTGATCAGTGCTACGTTTCCTGGCCGTGAGTCACTGACTGGCCTGGTCCCGACTGCGACCCAGTTGGGCTATGCTCTCGGCCTGCTGCTGCTGGTTCCTCTGGGTGATCGCATTGAGCGTCGCCGGCTGATCGTCATGCAGTGCGCCGCGCTTGCACTGGCGTTGGCGTGCGTCGCGATCGCCCCCAGTGCGTGGATGTTGGTGGCCGCCTCCGCTTTCGTAGGTGTTTCTGCAAGCGTTGCGCAACAGATTCTGCCCTTTGCAGCTGACCTCGCTGCACCGAGTCGCCGAGGGGCCACCATTGGCATCGTCATGAGCGGCCTGCTGTGCGGCATTCTGTTCGGTCGTGCGCTGGCAGGTGCGGTCGCTGTGCACTACGGGTGGAGGGCAATGTTCTGGCTGGGACTGGGTCTGGCGTTGCTGGTCGGCGTGGTGTTGGCAGTTGCGCTGCCCAAGACTAAACCCAAGACCAACCACAGCTATGGTCAACTGCTCAAATCGCTCGCTTCTCTATGGCGTGAAGAGCCGCAACTGCGTCATGCCACCCTGATTCAGGCCTGCTTGTTTGGCTCGTTCAGTGTGCTTTGGACAAGCCTGGCGTTTCACTTGGCGGCCAACTATCAGTTAGGTGCGGATGTGGCAGGGCTGTTCGGTGTCATCGGCGCTGTGGGTGTTCTGTTCGCACCGATCGCAGGTCGGACGGCGGATCGTCGAGGCCCTCATTTCGTCATCGGTATTGCGTGCGTGACGATGCTCCTTGCATGGATTGTCTTTGAAGCTTGGGGCATGGTGATTGGCTTGGTTGTGGCAGTTATCTTCCTGGACTTTGGGGCTCAAGGTGCGCAGGTCTCTAACCAGCACGTCATCCAGTCTCTGCGCCCAGAGGCGCGTAATCGCTTGAACGCCATCTTGATGAGCGGGATGTTCTTGGGTGGAGCACTGGGTTCAGCAGGGGCCAGCTTCGCTTGGACTCACGGCGGTTGGAGTGCGGTGTGTGGCCTAGGTGCGCTGCTTGCGCTCGCGGGGCTTGGCGTTCATATTGCCGGTCGGCGTCACGCTAAGGCGTCAAACGTTCATCATTGACGCTGGCCTGGATGCCAACATGGCTTGTCGTCATCTGCTAAGCGAGTTCCGATATGATCGATCTACCGCTGCTTCTCGCTTTCATTGCCGCAGCCTCGGTACTTGCTGTCACGCCGGGCGTCGATACGGCCATGGTCCTCCGGGCTGCAGCGGTAGACGGGCGTCGTACAGCACTCCTGGCAGCCGTCGGTATCGCCCTAGGTTGTCTGGCTTGGGGGGCTGGCGTCTCACTCGGGCTGGGTGTGCTGCTGCAGCGCTCCGAAATCGCCTACACCGTCCTGAAATCTGCTGGTGCCGCCTACCTGTTGTGGGTTGGGGTCAAACTGCTGTTCAAGCCTCGGCAGTCTTTCCAGAGCAAGGAAGAGGGCGGTGCCACGGCGTCAGGCTGGAGCGCTTTTGCCCGTGGTCTGCTGACCAACCTGCTGAATCCCAAGGTGGGTATCTTCTACGTGACCTTCCTGCCTCAGTTCATTCCGGCAGGCGTTGCGCTGTCGGCGTACTCGTTCTTCCTGGCCTCGATTCACGTGCTGCTGACAGTCGTCTGGTTCGGCCTGTTGATCGCAGCGACGATGCCGCTGAAGAACCTGTTGAGCCGAGCGCCAACGGTGAAGGCGCTGGACAGAATCAGCGGTAGTATCTTCATCGCCTTCGGATTGAAGATTGCTGCCTCGTCGGCACGGTAGCTCATGCAGGACCGGCGCCAGAGCTGGCTCCTGCTCCTGCATCGCTAGCCGGCCATGGCCGAACGGTTTGGCGCTTGGTCAACGGTTTACCAGCGATTTCAAGACTGGCGGAATCAGCACATCTTCAGTTAAGTGCTCAGGTGTCCGACTTGTTACAGAACTTATAGCTCGCTGCGGCTGTTCCAGGCTGCCCACCGAATCCGGGCACGAACACCCAGGGAGAGCAACGGCTCGGGTGGATTCAGTGAGGGCATTCCGCTGACATACTGGATGTCACTGAGCAATGATGAGCTGCTTCCTACCACCTGGTCAGCAAGCAAAGCTCCCCCTACCGTTCCCCATGCAGCCCCTACACCGTTGTCACACGCCAAGGCATGTACTCCTTCTTCGAGTTTCCCGAAGAAGTTGGTGAAGTTGCGAGAGATCGCATAGGCGCCACCCCAGGTGTGAGTAAATTCAACATCCTGGAGATGTGGGTAGCGCAGGAGCATGGACCTCCTGTGTTTTGCCCGGACCTTGCTACGAAAGTTGTTACTGACGCTCTGGCCATATTGGGGGACGTGCTGATAGGCGTTCCTGATGATCAGGCGGCGATCTTGGGTCATGCGCACAGTGGTACCGGCGTGATCTGCCGGCGTCAGCCCCCAGTCTGTGGTAATCCCTGACTGTGCCATCTCACCTTCGGTGAGCGGGCGAGTCCAACTGGCAAAGGTCATCACTGGCAACAGTCGGTTCTTCAGGTAGCCGAACTCTCGAGTGAAAATGCTTGTGGTGAGCAACACGTTTTTGGTGGTGACCGATGCACCGGGAGTATCAACAATCCAGTAGCCGTTACTACCTTTACGCAGACGGCTTACCGGGGAGTCTTCAAACAGGCGAACATTTGAAGGCAGCGCGGCTGCAAGGCCTCGAACAAGCGCTGCAGGCTGCATCAGGTAGCACCCAGGGGTGAAAACAGCCTGGCTGTAGTGCCGGGTTCCAAGCACCTTGCTGAGCGGGTCTCGTTCAATGAGTTCAAAGGGCTCACCGAGGTCTTTCATCAGGGTTACAAAGTTCTCAAGGTACCTTCTACCTCGTTCACCCACAGCCCCCTGATACCGACCTGCATGCGACCATTGGCAGTCGATATTGTGCTGGGTAATCGAGCTTTCGAGACTGGTAATGGCTGCCCGATTCAGTCGCAGCAATCGTTGTTTGACCTCTGGGTCCGGGTGTTCCAAGGCCATTTTATGGGGGAGGTCGATCACGAAACCAGAATTACGCCCAGATGCCCCAAACCCGACACGCTGTGCGTCAAGCAGGTAGATGTAGGCTTCGGGTTTCTGCTCTGCTAGCCGGCGCGCAGCTGCCAACCCTGCGAACCCCGCACCGATCACTACATAATCTGCTCGATGTTCACCTTTCAGAGCGCAAGGAGAGCCAGGCGCCGGCAGTAGGCTATACCAACCACAGTCACTGTCGTCATTTGGAAGTTTTATTGTTTTTGCATTCATTTCACTATTACCTGGTGGTTGGCAATTGTTCGCGCTTCGCAGGGGCGGCCTTACTTTAAGTGCTCGGCGGCTAAGCAGGGCGTTCTGTTTATTTGGTTTGGAAACGAAGATTGAATGCTGTTGGGCTGGAGGGTGGGTCTAAGCAGGCTAAGTTGCAAGTCGTTGCGGTAGCCTTAATGATCCAATATCCCATTGTTTATTCTGCAAAAACATAATGTACGGGACGCATCATGGAAGATTCCAGCGTCTCTTGGCTCAAGGCTGCTATCGAGCGCGAAGGCGTCCAGGCCGCGTGGTGACCTCTGATTTTCGCCAGGATGGTGCTGACTAGGAAGGCGACACTGTGTGTCGAGCGCGTTGCCCATCGTGCAATGATTGATAGCATGCGCATAACTTTAAGTGGGCATGGTATTACCTCTTTTCATGGGGCTGGTCGTCGCTGCCTATTCGTTATACAAATTGACCGGTCTGTCCGATGCGTTAACCCCCGCCGGGGTTAAAGTAGGGGCATTGAGCCTCATCTCGCTTTCTTCCAAATCGCACATAAATATAATAACGAGGGTCGTATGAGTCACGCCGATGAGATTCTTTCGGTAAAAAACATCTTCAAGGTTTTCGGGCCCAACCCCGACATGGCCATGGAGATGCTCCGCAAGGGGGCCGACAAGAACGAAATCTTCAGCAAGACCGGCCATGTGGTTGGCGTGTTCGATGCCAGCTTTTCCGTCAAGCGTGGCGAGATCTTCGTCATCATGGGCCTGTCCGGTTCGGGCAAATCGACCATGGTGCGGCTGTTCAACCGCCTGATCGAACCCACCTCCGGCAGCATCCACCTCAACGGCAAGGAAATCACCGGGCTTTCCGACAAAGCCCTGCTCGATGTGCGCCGCAAGGAGATGGGCATGGTGTTCCAGTCCTTCGCCCTGATGCCGCACATGAGCGTGCTGGAAAACACCGCCTTCGGCCTGGAAATTGCCGGCGTGGCGGAAGCCGAACGCCACAGCCGTGCCCGTGAAGCCCTGAGCCAGGTAGGCCTGGCCGGCCACGAGCACAGCTACCCGCACCAGCTGTCTGGCGGCATGCAGCAGCGCGTGGGCCTGGCCCGGGCACTGGCCAACGACCCGACGATCCTGCTGATGGACGAGGCGTTTTCCGCCCTCGACCCGCTGATTCGCCATGAGATGCAGGGTGAGCTGATGCGCCTGCAGGCCGAGCAGCAGCGCACCATCATCTTCATTTCCCACGACATCGAAGAAGCCATCCGCATCGGGCACCGCATCGCCATCATGGAGGGCGGGCGCGTGGTGCAGATCGGCACCCCGCAGGAGCTGATCAACCAGCCGGCCAACGATTACGTGCGTACCTTCTTCAAGAGCTACGACAGCTCGCGGGTGCTCAAGGCCGGCGATGTGGCCAGGTTCGACCCGGCGGTGGTGTGCAAGGTCAACGGCAAGGCCCCGAGCTTCCAGGCCGGTGTGCCATTCGGCTACCTGGTCGACGACCGCGGGCAGTTGCTCGGTGTGGTCGACACCGATGCCAACGGTGCCAGCGTCAGCGAACGCTACAGCCTGCACGAGCAGCAGCCGGTGTACATCGACACGCCGCTGCACGAGGTGCTGGGTATCGCGGCCGACCTGCCGTACCCGGTGCCGGTACTCGACCGCGAGGGCGCCTTCAAAGGCACGCTGTCGAAGAACGAACTGCTGCAGACCCTGAGCCGCCACTAAGTACAAGAAGAGGTAAGCCCTCATGTCCGAATTCAGCCTTCTCGACCCGTTCCAGGCGGCCACCATCCCGCTGGGCGACTGGGTCACCGCCACCCTCAACTTCCTCGTGCACAACTTCCGCGAGGTGTTTCGCGCCATTCGCTGGCCGATCGACCAGGTGCTCAACGGCATCGAGTTCACCCTGCAAAGCATTCCGCCCACCATCGGCATCCTCCTGTCATCGCTGCTGGGCTGGCAGTTGGCGGGCAAGCGCATGGCGCTGCTGTGCTTCATTACCCTGACCTTGCTTGGCCTGATCGGGGTCTGGGCCGAGTCGATGACCACCCTGGCACTGGTGCTGACCTCGGTGTTCTTCTGCGCGGTGATCGGCATCCCGCTGGGCATTGTCTGCGCCCGCAGCAACCGCCTGGAAAGCATCATCCGGCCCTTGCTCGATGCCATGCAGACCCTGCCGGCGTTCGTCTACCTGGTACCGGTGGTAATGCTGTTCGGTATCGGTAACGTTCCGGGCGTACTGGTGACCATCGTGTTCGCGCTGCCGCCGCTGGTGCGCCTGACCAACCTGGGCATCCGCCAGGTACCGGAAGACAAGATCGAAGCCGCCCGCGCCTTCGGCTGCACCCCGCGTCAGATGTTGACCCGTGTGCAGCTGCCGCTGGCCACCTCGACCATCATGGCCGGCCTCAACCAGACCCTGATGCTGTCCCTGTCGATGGTGGTGATCGCCTCGATGATTTCGGTAGGCGGTCTGGGCCAGATGGTGCTGCGCGGCATCGGCCGCCTGGACATGGGCCTGGCGACCGTCGGCGGCGTCGGCCTGGTGCTGCTGGCGATCTTCCTCGACCGCCTGACCCAAGCCATGGGTGCGCGCACCAGCGCCGACCCGAGCCTGCGCTGGTACCACACCGGGCCGACAGGCATTGTCCTTCGTTTGTTTAAAGCAGACCCATCACGAGGGCGGCGTGAGGCCGCCTGAGCTACCCGTTCTATCTGCCGCAGTCCAACCAACAATCCCAAAAAGGTACGCGAAGATGTTCGAGTCTAAAATTTCCCGCTACTTCTTGCAGAGCACCTGCGCCGTAGCACTGAGCTTGCTGTGCTTGGGGGCCAACGCCTCTGCTGACAAGCCGGGGGAGGGGGTAAAGATTACGCCGGCGTTCCCCACTGTCGATGAGGAACGTTTCCGCGGCGAAGTTGCTGTGGAGGGCCTGCGCGAGCTTGGCTACAAGGTTCAGCAGCCAAAGGAAACCGAGTACGCCACCATGGTGCTCGCGGTGGGTTTTGGAGATGCCGACTTCACCGTGAACGCGTGGGACAAGTTGCATGCTGCGTTCTACGAGAAGGCCGGTGGCGACGCCAACATGATCAAAGTTGGCAACATCCTGCCTGGTATTCTACAGGGCTACCTGATCGATAAAAAGACAGCTGATCAGTACAACATCAAGTACATCACCGACCTGAAGAAACCGGAAATTGCCAAGCTTTTCGATGCGGATGGCGATGGCAAGGCTGACATGACCGGCTGCAATCCAGGTTGGGGGTGCGAGCTTGTCATTGCTCACCAAATGAAGGCTTATGATCTCGAAAGCACTGTCCATGTGAACCAGGGGTCGTACTTCGCGCTGATGGCCGACACGATCTCTCGATTCAAGGAAGGCAAGCCGGTGCTCTACTACACGTGGGTTCCGCAGTGGGTGGCTGGCGTGCTGGTCGAAGGGCGAGATGTCGTTTGGCTGCAGGTCCCCAGAACCGATCTGCCGGGCGGCGATAACACCGTTGATACTGTCTACGAAGGCAAAAATCTCGGGTTCGCTCTGGACAAGGTGCAGGCCTTGGTAAACCGCAATTTCGCGGAGAAAAATCCGGCAGCGATGAAGTTTCTCTCCCTCATGCAAATCCCGGCTGCTGACGAAAGTGCGCAGAATCTGAAGATGCAGCAGGGTGAAAAATCCATGGCAGACATTCAACGCCATACCAAAGATTGGATTGCAGCTCACCGGCAGGAATTTGATGGTTGGCTGCAAGCGGCGCGAGCTGCTGCTACCCAAGCCAGTAACTAACAAGATCATGGGCTCCGGCACCAACCCGCTTCGCCTCGCGTAAATAGCCACGGCAGTAGCGGGTCTGGTGTGTAGGTGAATGCATAACAAGCACATCGGGACGACCTTGAACTATGGTGAGCACCCCATTTTCCATCCCTGCCAGCAACCGGCGTATCGATCCCACCCGCTACCGCCCGGATGGCTCTCTGGCGAACAACGACCGCACTGAAATTGGCCCTACGCCACTTGCCTTCGCCGAGTGGGCTGCATTGTCGCTGGATGCGCCGCATCTTCCGACGATGCGTGAGTACCGTTTGGGACGCCTGGTCCAGCAACTCCAAGTTCGGGACCTTGCCGGCATTCTGTTGTTCGATCCGCTCAATATTCGCTATGCCACAGATACCACGAACATGCAGTTGTGGACGGCGCACAATCCAGCGAGGGCTTGTTTTGTCTCGGCGGGTGGGCACGTGGTGCTGTGGGATTTCCATGGCTGTGATCACCTTTCTGCACATCTGCCGCTGATAAATGAACTGCGTAGCGGCGCCTCCTTCTTCTACTTTGAAACGGGTGGTCGTACGGATGAGCACGCAAAGCGTTTTGCCGGGGAGATAGATGAGCTACTGCGTACGCACGGCGGCACTAACCGTCGACTGGCTATCGACCGCATTGAGGTCGCGGGCCTGCGAGCCCTCGATGCCTTGGGGGTACAGGTCTGCAGCGGCCAGGAAGTCACTGAGTATGCGCGCGTAATCAAAGGGCCTGACGAGATCAAGGCCATGCGCTGCGCCGTCGCCTCCTGCGAGGCCTCTATCAGCGAAATGCGCGCGGCCATGCATGCAGGTGCCACTGAGAATGACATCTGGGCGGCGTTGCACGCCGGCAATATTCGTCGCGGCGGCGAGTGGATCGAGACGCGCATCCTAAGCTCCGGGCCGCGCACAAATCCGTGGTACCAGGAGTCAGGTCCGCGGGTCTTGAGTGAAGGTGATCTGTTGTCCTTCGACACCGATCTGATCGGCGCTTATGGCATGTGCGTAGACATGTCGCGTAGCTGGATCTGCGGGGATCTGGCGCCTACAGCAGAACAGAAGCGGTTGTATCAGATCGCCCACGAGCACATTCGCTACAACACCGACCTCGTCCGCCCGGGTGTCGGTTTCACTGACTTGACCAGGCTTGGGCACCGTTTGCCCGAATCATGCCGGGCGCAACGCTACGGGGTGATGTTCCACGGTGTCGGCCTGTGCGACGAATACCCATGCATTCGTTATCCCGAGGACGTCGATGCGTACGGTTATGAAGGTGTTCTCGAACCGGGCATGACGCTATGCGTGGAGGCTTACGTCGGTGAAGTAGGTGGGCGAGACGGGATCAAGCTTGAAAACCAGTTGTTGGTCACGGATGACGGCTGTGAGGTGCTCACACGCTATCCATTTGAAGATCGATTTTTGAAGTGAAGCTGTTTTGTCATAAAGAGAGGTAGTACATGAGTGCAAATAACAGAGGTGTGGTGTACCTGGGTGCAGGTAAGGTCGAGGTGCAACACATTGACTACCCGAAAATGCAGGACCCGCGCGGCAAGAAAATCGAGCACGGGGTGATCCTCAAGGTGGTCTCCACCAATATTTGCGGCTCTGACCAACACATGGTCCGTGGTCGCACCACTGCTCAGGTGGGCCTGGTACTGGGCCACGAGATCACCGGTGAAGTCATCGAGAAGGGGCGGGATGTCGAGCATCTGCAGATCGGCGATCTGGTGTCAGTCCCCTTCAACGTCGCCTGTGGTCGCTGCCGGTCCTGCAAAGAAATGCACACGGGTGTCTGCCTTACAGTCAACCCGGCTCGCGCCGGCGGGGCCTATGGCTATGTCGACATGGGTGACTGGACAGGTGGTCAGGCCGAATACGTCCTGGTCCCGTATGCAGATTTCAACCTGCTGAAGTTGCCGAATCGCGACAAAGCCATGGAGAAAATCCGGGACTTGACGTGCTTGTCCGACATTCTACCAACCGGCTATCACGGGGCAGTTACGGCTGGTGTTGGCCCTGGCAGCACTGTTTACGTCGCCGGTGCCGGCCCCGTTGGCCTGGCTGCCGCTGCTTCTGCACGTCTGCTGGGCGCAGCCTGTGTGATCGTGGGTGACCTGAACCCAGCTCGCCTGGCTCACGCCAAGGCGCAAGGCTTCGAAGTGGTTGACCTGTCCAAAGACACCCCGTTGCATGAGCAGATCATCGACATCTTGGGCGAACCAGAAGTCGATTGCGCGGTGGACGCTGTTGGTTTCGAGGCGCGTGGCCATGGCCATGAAGGCGCCAAGCAGGAGGCCCCGGCCACCGTGCTCAATTCGTTGATGCAAGTGACCCGTGTTGCCGGGAAAATCGGCATCCCAGGCCTTTATGTGACTGAAGACCCGGGCGCCCATGATGCTGCCGCCAAGATCGGTGCGCTGAGCATCCGCTTCGGTTTGGGCTGGGCCAAGTCGCACAGTTTCCACACGGGCCAGACACCTGTGATGAAGTACAACCGTCAGTTGATGCAGGCCATCATGTGGGACCGCATCAACATTGCTGAAATCGTGGGTGTACAGGTGATCAGCCTGGACCAGGCGCCTAATGGCTACGGTGAATTCGATGCAGGCGTACCGAAGAAATTCGTGATCGATCCACACCGCACCTTCTCCTGACTCACGTGATGCCCATCTTGTCAAAAAGCCTTGGGCATCAATCCAGTGTCGGGGGAATGAAGGTTAACCGCTGATCAACCTCGGTCAGCGGTTACTCAACTTGCAGTCAGCGCCGTCACGAACTGCGAACTACGTTCTCAAGTTATCTCATGTGCTGCTTCAGCACCCTTCAAATCAACCCCCAATACCGCCATTGGTTCTTCTGTATCGAGATCAGTGCAGCGCCCTGGTGCGTATCTGTGCTGGGTGTTAACGATCACCACGACGCGTCGATCTGGTTATTACCAGGGCAATGGGAATGTGAGGGTCAAAACACTGGGCCAGATGGGATGTCGATACCGGCGATGGTTCAAGCGTTACAGACGACCGACTCTGCTCTTAAACAGGGGGCGCGAACTGATTGCTGGGGTGTTGGATTACAAGATACGAAGGGGTGGAGAGGGCGGCAAACTATCCAGCTGTAATCCTGGCCGGAGAGTCTCGAAAGAGACCCGCCGGCAGTGACACTACGGCGTCTCAGGAAGGTGTTGCAACACGTGCGTGGGCCGCTGCGGATGTGGCAGCAGACAGCCCATCATTCTTGCGCAGCGTTCGTAGCAACGAATAGCTTGCCAAGGCCATGTAGATGGCAATCGGTAGTCCCACGACGATACTTGCGAGCTGAATCGCGGTGAGTCCACCGGCGTTAATCAGGCTCGCCGCAATTGCACCTTCCAATGCACACCACAGCACTCTCAACCAATTTGGCGGGCTGACCCCGCCGACCGCGTTAAGCATGCACATGACTTGAGTGCCGGCATCGGCAGCCGTCACGAAATGCACTGCCAGAAGCAAGCACACGATGATACTCAGCGCGCCGCCGAGTGTGTGACCTCCCAGGCGCTCAAGCAGGGTAAACATCGCGGATGTGGTTTCCTTGCGTGTGGCCTCAAGAATCGGTCCGCCCGTAAACGGGCCAACTTCAGTTTGCTCGGCCACCGGCAAGCTACGGTAGGCCTGACGGGTATTTTGCTCATCTTTCAACGCAGTGCCGCCAAAAACTGCCATCCACAAAATGGTGACCAACGTAGGCACCAACAAAGCACCAAAAACCAGTTCGCGGACAGTTCGGCCACGCGAGATGCGAGCAATGAACAATCCCACGAAAGGCCCCCAGGTCATCCACCATGGCAGGTAGAAAGCGGTCCACTGTTTTGCCAGCCACTGTCGTTCTGGGTGTCGGTCCATAGGCTCAGTCCGATGATGTTCTGGGCGTAATCGCCTGTCGCCTCAAGCATCAGGTTCATGATGTAGTTGGTTGGCCCCAGCGCGAGCACGACCAGCATCAGGCCGAACGATATGAACATGTTGGTCGTCGATAGCCGCTTCATCCCCCGTGATACGCCAGCAACGAGCGAAAGTGAGGCAATCACGGTGACCACTGCAATGATGCCCAGTTTGAACGACAGGCTCACGGGAACACCGAATACCTGGTTCAGGCCGGTATTGATCTGCTCAACCCCCATGCCCAAGGACTGTGAAACACCAAAAGCCGTTACGGCCGCACCGATGATATCGACGGTATGGCCAATCGGTCCGTAGATACGCTTGCCGATCAAGGGGTAGAGCACCGATCTTAACGCCAGCGGCAATCCTTCACGGTAAGCGAAGTAGGCCAGTCCCAGCGCAATGATGGTGAAGATCGCCCAAGGGTGCAGCCCCCAATGGAAGAGTGTGATACGCATCGCCATGCTCGCGGACTCATTGGTAAGGCCTGGCGAAAAGGGGTTGCCCGCATAGTGCAGCACGGGCTCTGCAACGGACCAAAAGATGAGTCCCACACCCATGCCAGCGCTGAACAACATGGAGATCCATGCAGCAAAGCTAAACTCAGGCTTTTCGTCTGGGCGACCCAGCTTGATATGGCCGTGACGGCTGAGGGCCAGAAAAAGCAGGAGGCAGAGTACGCCGCTGACAGAGCCGATATAGAACCATTTGAGGTTGCTCAAGATGACGTCGGAGGCGTGTTTGAATACACCGGCAGCACGTTCGCCTTGTGAGGTGCAGAGGATGACGAAAGCAGTAACAATCAAGAGTGACCCAATGGTCACCACAGGGCTGAGGCCTTTGAAAAGGCCATTTTTGGCACGCATCGGCTTTGTTCCGTTTTATTGTATTAATGGCCGGATAGGGAAGGCCAGAAAGGCGCCCTAGCAGACTGTGTGAAAACACACTGACAGGCCCTAGACCAAACGCCCCGACTTGTTCGGGGCGTTTGTTTTTGTGCTGAAAAAGGCTCTTCAGCCCATCAGTTGCATCATTTGCTTGGCACCCAGGACG